>CBDVDU010000089.1:0-8805 GCA_965372825.1 uncultured Gammaproteobacteria bacterium
GATCCCCGATAAAAGACTTCGGGGATGACGATGTTTTTATATGAAATTTAAGGGGAGTATGTAAACGATTACACAAAAAGTAATGTAATTATGTGCCTGGTTAAGTGTTGACAGATCGCCCGTTATTATTGGAATAATCAGGCAAGCCAGTTGCCACCTTATCGACATACCAGGAAAATACAGCCCCACGCAAGCTTTTATAGTTCATCTATTTTTGCACATAAGCACCCACTTTAATGCCCTCCAAACCAACCGATAGCACAATCGTATCGCCTTCGGCTAACCCAGAAACGACTTCGACAAAATTCCAATTACTTAAGCCGGCTTTAAATTGTCGTTCGACTAATACGCCATCATCAGATACCAATAAGACGCTATTATTTTCTAAAACCGCTTCTGTTGGCACACGTAAAGCCTCTGCTTTACGCTCGACTAAGACTTCAATATCCGCGCTATAGCCAGGCAATAAGTTTTGCAAGTCCTTAGCATCACTGAGTTTTACTTCAACTTCTACGGTACGCGCTTGTTTCTCTTTTTCTAAGACATAAGGCGCAATACGCGTTACCGTACCCGAACAGCGTTTTTCCTCAAAAGCATCCAAACTAACACAGGCACTCATACCTACTTTAACTTGTGGCGCATCGACCTCATCGATAGGTGCGGAGACATATAGACAGCTAACATCTAACAAATCAATCGGTGGTAAAGTCGGAATACCGGGTGGCGAGGGTGTGACAAACTCACCTAATTCCGCGTTAATTTCTGCAACCGTGCCATCAAACGGCGCTCGAATAATGGTACGTTCCAATGTCGCTTTAATTAATTCCACATTAGCTTGTGCCACCCCTACCGTAGCGCGAGACGCGCTGCAAAAATTTCGCTGCGCTTGTGCTGCAGTGATAGCACGATCCAGTTGTTCTTCAGAAATAATATGGTTATATTTTTTTAATCGGCTTAAGCGCTGTGCATCGCGCTCTGCACCAGCAGCTAATGCACAGTTTTGTTCTGCCATGGCTTTATTTACTTTGATTTCTGCTTGATGCAACTTCATTTGCGCCAGCAAGTCATCATTCCATACTTTGAGTAAAAGCTGGCCTTGCTTTACAATTTCGCCTTCTTTAACAAACAATTTGGCAACATTACCGCCTGTTGCAGGCGCCAAATAAGCTCGGCGACAGGCTTTAATGGTGCCGACTCGAGTATTAGAAACACTGGATTTCACTTCGCCTTTGGTAATTTTATAGAGTTTAGCTTGAATGCGCTCAGGGCTTTGATTGGAGTAATAAACCACTACTGCAATAACAATGGCTATGCAGATAAGTAATAGTTTTTTATTCATTGCATAGCCTCTTTACTTAATTGGTTTGAAAGAACAATGTATGCCCTTTATTACTGGCATTAACTAATAATCACATCAACCCCACTAGCCTTTACTAAAAAATTACTTCAACTGGCATTCCATGCATCAAGTGTTGTTTTACTGTATCTACAAATTCTAAACGAATAAAAATCTCCCTATTTCTTTCTCCAAAAGCCGTTGCTGCATCAAGTGGAATTCGTTTAGTAAGACCTGGCACACTAATCACTTTTACTTGCGCGCTTTCTCCATCAGGAAAAACCACTTGGGCTACTTTTCCTACTTCAGCATATTTAATATATTTTGGATCAAGGTATGCACTCACATATCCAGCCTCATGTTTAGCAACAGTCATAAGTAAATCACCACGACTAATATACTCTCCTGTCCCTATAAGAACATCTAACACCTTACCTTGCAGTGGAGAATAAACCCATAACCCCTCTGACTTTAGCTTTAGTTCACGTTTTGATAGTGCTAACTGCCGTACTCTATCACCTTCTTGACTGGCAATGACTGCACCAGACCTCTGTAAACTTCTTTTATTTTCGGTGAAGGTATTCTTTATAGTGGCTAGATGGTTTACCGCTGCTTCATATTGAAAGCGAGCCGTCTTCACTTCCGCACCCGTCGCCGCCCCCTGATTAAATAATTCAACAAAATCATTTAATCTTTTTTTCATATACTTTTCCTGCTTACCCGCAAAATCTATACTCGCATCTCTTGCAGAAAGCATTGCATTTGTTCTTTCTTCAAATGGATTTTGTTGCAAATATTCCAGTTCCGAGTCAATTAACCTTTCTTTTTTAGTCAATTCTGGCATATCAAGGATACAGAGCAATTCTCCACTATTAACATCTTGCATTGGTTTTACTAATACAGTTTTTACATAGCCACTTTCATTAGACCTGATTTCAACCTGAGGTAACATCACATAACCAGAACCTTTTACGGTAAAAAGAAATTCAGCAAAGTTAACTACAAAAAAAATTAATGGACTACAAATAATCAATAAAATCAAATACCAGCGCCATGAGGCCATAATTCGCTTAGAACCTCCATAGCTAACCTTCAATCCCTTATCTTCATCAGCTAACTTATTCTCTGGCTTATCGAACCTTATTTTCATATAAATACTCTTCTAAATCTCGCCATGATTGAATAACTAGGCCTAAAAAATTCGGCTGTTTTTTTAAGTTTTTTTGTAATGAGTACATGTTGTTTTTAAACTTATCAAATGGATAAGTAGCGTAACTATTTGCTTGACCCAGCTCTTGTTCTACACTCTGTGCCAAACTGAACTTCATCATTGGATAAGAAGTCAGTAATGATTCTAGTCTTTTTTCAACCGAAACCGAATTGGTAACATAATCCATTACCGTAACTTCTGAGACGCCTGCTTCATAAAGATTACAAACAAAGCAGTCAAACCCTGCATAATTTTTCTCAAGATACCGAGGATGCGAACTGATAGCTACTGGCCAAGGTGACTCTACTACAGCTAGCGTTACAGTTTCCAACCATGCCCCATAAATTGAATGTAAATCAAGTACTATACTTAATTGGTTTATTTCTAGGTCAAGGTGTAACGCATTAAAAGAAAATTGAGATAAGCTACGAATAATTTCCATCAACTTCTCGCGATTTTCAGGCAGTATCCAACTTGGCTCCCCTAGTAACAAATCAACCTCTACAAAATGAGATTTTGCTTGCTGTAAAAAATCATTTAACTTCTTTGGATGCGTCTTATAGTAATTAATCTGTCTCGCGTCTAATGATAATAAAACACGAGAAACCCCTTGTTCGTTAAGTCTGAGCAAAAAAAGGGGAGACTCTTTATTTAGAAGCTCTCTACTATTCCATAAATATATAGCCCCCCTCCCTTCACCCCAAAATTGGGTACGAGGGTTAACTTGACTTGCACCTAATACGACCTTAGCTTCTTGAAAGGGCTTGATTGAAATCTTATTATTAATTGACGCCCCTGAACCATTCGCCTTATCAAAGAACTCTATAAGTCGCCCTTCCATTTTCCAGTGCTCAGTTTGTGCATCAACTAAATCTATAGCTACTTGATAATACTCATAAAGAGCTCGAAGGTAACTTTCAATTACATCTCCATCTAACTTTTCTACCCGTAAGGATTTTTCCCTAAGCAACTCAGTCACTGCATCTAAGTGCTGCTCCTGATATTTAATTAATTCAGTTAGCCTTTCATTATGTAAAAAGCGATCTGCTTTACCAGCTAATTGCTTTCTTTTACGCAAGTATTCAGTTTCCAACCTTCTCAAGGTAGCACTTTCCATACCTTCACCTGCTTTGCGATATTTAATAACTGACAACGGTATTTCAACATTGAGCCCTGTCATAACCCCGGCACCAAGAGATGTCTCTGGGGTATAAAGATTAACTGAGTGCGCAATATAAAAGTTTGACTCTATACCACTAAACTTATTATTAGTAATAATATCTTTTTGCGCATCAATTAAGGCTTCGATAATTTTTAATTCATGATGATTTTCCAAGGCTAAAGGAGAATCTATTTTTATATTATTATTCAATGACTTAACAGCCTCGAAGGGCACAATATCATACCCTAAATAAGCTATCATAGAGTCTACACTTTCACGCATAACATGTTGACTATTGACTATTTCATAAGATGCTCGCTTAAAGGCAGATATTGCCTCCAACCTATCCGCCTTCAATACTATCCCTTTCGCTTCCCTACGATTCAATATTCCCTCAGCTAACCCTAAAAGCTCAATATAGGCTTTTGCTATTCTTTCTTTTTGCTGGCCCCCCCAATAAGCGGCATAATCTTGAGACAACTGAAGTTTTAACCTTTTCTTAACCCACTTAAGCTCTGATTCTTTAACAGCAACATCTTTATTCGCTTCAATAATTAACTTCTCTTCTTTTGCAGCCGTTCCAAATAATGGGTACCGCACTCCGATACTTCCAACTACCGCAGCATAAGGGTTGTTAATAGCTTCACCTTGAGTTGGACTAATATAACCAGTACCTACAAATCCAGAACCACTAGCACCACCAATCCCCATGTTACCAAAAACCTTCCATCCACTTTTTGCATCAGCTTTTTCCAAAGCAAATTTGCTAGTACTCAGATAGTCTTCTGCTATTGAAACTGAGAAAGATTGCTCTAGTTCCTCTTCGAATGCTCCAAGTTTCTTTACTGCTATGGCACTGCATACTGGTAAATAAATAGTTAACACTAATAAAATAATAATTTTCAATATTTATCCTTCTTTAAAACCCACCATGGAGCCATTCCTGAATCTAAATGCCCTTTATTGAATAGTTCATTTAAATTTGCTACTACCGTCCAAACCCGAATAATAAATGCAAAAAAAGGAAACAAAGGCAGCAGACAAATTAATTTCAAATTTTCTTTATAGCTATCAGACAAAACAATGATAAATAAACCAAACTGCAAACTTATTACTAGAAAATAAAACAAATATATAAACAATGATGTACCGATAATAGTTGCCACGGGTTGTGTCATACTTATAAAAATAGTGAACAAAACAATTAAGAAAGGTAAAACTACCTGAAATAAAATACCGTACCAAAGAATAAAAATGAAATTAGTCCACCCAATTAAGCCCGGCCTAAAAGCCAGAGAATGCTTTCTTAAATAGATATATGATAAATCACCATCCCAACGAAATCGTTGCTGAAAAAAGGACTTCCAAGTATCTGGAACATCTGTATGAGCAACAGCGCTAGGCTCAAAAGCAATTCGCAACTGAGGGTACCGACCAAGGTACTGTTTAATTCTAATTGTTAAATCAAGATCCTCTGCCGTCCCTGTATTCCAACCACCTATTTTCTCTAAAAATGACTTTCTAAAGATGCCAAATGCACCAGGAATATTATTAATTGCTTTCCATTCTGCAAGCCCAAGTTTACTTGCATGTATCGTTATTTTGTACTCAATTGACTGTAAACGAGTAACTAAAGAAGTGTTCGCGTTTCGTACTTTTAAAACCCCTGAACATGCAACAACATCTTTATCATCAAAATGGCGGACTATGTTCGCAACCATATCGTTATCAAAAGAAGTATCGCCATCTAGCGCCATCACAATCTCACCAGTAGAAAATCTCAACCCCGCATTCATCGATGAAACTCTTCCACCCCGCTGTTTTTTAGCAATAAGCTTCAATGTTCTATTCGTATACCTCTCTACAATAGGCACCATAGACTGAATTGCTTTCATCGTACCTACATTTTGAATAGCACCATCTAAAACGACATTTAATTCAATTTTTCCCGCATAAATTTGCTCCAGCAAAGTTAGGATAGTTCTTTTTACGCTTTCGCCTTCGGAGTAACAGATCACTGTGCATGAAACTGTTGGGTAGTAAGGAGTATCCATCTTTAGAAAAAATTTTTCACGCAATGAATATCTAAACACACCCAACCAAATCACTATATAAAGGGGGATTTCAAAGAAAAGTACGAAGGGCATAAATTTAACGATAAGAAGCAAAGGCCGGTCAGCTAAATTTATTAGGGCAATAAATACCCGAAGTGATTCTTCGAATAACATGACTTAAAGTATATTATTATACAATCTAGCAAGAAGAAGCTCAGCTGGCTCTTTCTCTATTCTCTGAGCAGAGAAGTATGATGTATATTTACATATTAATTTAAGTTGCTGGTTAGCATCCTGTTGAACGTCATCAGCGAGTAGGTTAAGCCTGTTCTTAAGTTGACTCAAACCATTATCATCTGTTTGAGGAAGCAAAATCCACACTACATTTTCATTACTGCGCATACATAAATCTGTATCTCTCAGTAATTCTCTCACTCGCTCTGCAATAGCTTCTACTTTTTGTAAAACATTAGTCTGGCTTGTTGCTTGCATCACTTTATGTAAATTTTCAAAATAAAGCCCCATAACGGAAAACTTTACTTCTTTATAGCGGTCACTTTGCAATAAAAGCCAATCAATATCATGTAGAAAAACTTCACTTGCCACAAAATTTTTCCCTGAAAAAATTTGCAACACATCAGATATTGGCCCACGAAGTGCAATAATTTTTCCTTGCTCACTCAACTTATAGCTATAAACCTCATGAGCAATAAGCTCTTCTGTATCACTAGATTCAGCACATTCAGCACAACGAGCTAAAATATCCCCTTCAGAAAAAAAATGCTCACAGTCGCTGCAACTATAATTTTCAATCGGGCGATCATAGTCACTACCAATATGCTTAAGGTGAGTCTCACACTTAGGGCAAATCAGCGCCCCTTGCCTTAAAAATTCCTGCTGAGGCCCCACTTGTCCACAAGTAAAGCAATGCAAAGCAATTTGCTCAGTAATAGCCATACTGCTACAATTAGGACAAACATCGACAAAACTCAAGTGGGTACTACGACATTTTGCGCATTCTCTTTGCCTGTCTACTAGAGCATGCTTTACAAACATTTTGTTAAATATTAAGCTCTGTATCCATTCAAATGAGTCAACTTCATTAAAAGATAAAGCATCCAATAAGGGATATTTATAAAACCGCCGATAACTCCATTCATGCAAGGGCCGAACAATATAATCAGGTCTTAACCATAAATATTTTAATAATCGCTCATCTCGAGATAATGATTCTTCTCTTACTTTAAATGAACCCAGCAAGTCCTCAAATAACTCCAATTGCTCGCTTTTTTCTTGGATAGGTAAGTTAATACCATCAATTAAAGGCGTAATCTTTCCATTAATGTCTCCATTAACAAAACACAGAAAATAAAAATATTTCGAGTGTGATCTAATTTTCCAAATAGTTTCTTCAATATAATTTAATGAAACAGATTCAATCTCAAAAAACAAAGGTCTTTCATAATCTAATGCCAAAAAATCTTCGAAAGACCGAAACAGCATATTCTCGTCAGTATTGAAACCTACTTCAGCGCTCTGATTATTTGATAGAACAACCATTTTAGAATTTATTTTTCCCACTACTTCCCTTTACTCCTCAATTAATAGTTACAATGCAATCTATACAACTAAACTTAGGCTCTGTTGACATTTGTTTAAAATCAAATGCTTATATCTTTTTGATTTTTTGGTAATGTCATTAAATTCAATGCCTTACATAAAATCAACAATGAAATGTCACCAGAACCTAGCACGCACTAAATAAAGTTATTAAACGTAATCTAGACCCATTTTCACCAAATGTGAAGTAAAAATATAGTTTTGCAAAAATACTAATATAACCCATTGATATTAGTATTTTCACCATAAAAACAAAAATAATGTTTTGCAAGAAATAACTAAAATCTAGTTATCTATAGGCATATACAAAAATAAAGTTTTGCAAAAGTTAATCTTAATTAAAAATTAAGATACTACATTCTATTGAATGCGTTATTACGAAATGTGTTCGCATAACGGGTCTTATGTAAAATTGGGGTGGAGAATAGCGAGGTTATCACTGCCTGGTAACGACCTTTAGCAGTCTATCAGGTGAGATGTAGATGCCTTAAATAATTCAGGGTAGTGGGTCAAGACTGTGGTTTTGCTTATGCTTATAAAGTTCATTGGAGATACAAGCTCCGCTTATAACAAGACTTGTATGCGTTTTTTCCAACAGCGATAAAAACAAGAAACCACAGTTTTGACCCACTACATTCTCCTTCAAATTACCATACCAACCGTTCGAAACCAAAAACATCATTCGAAAACCTACTAAAAGTCAAATAACCTTATATTTAGAGCGTTATAAACTCCCCCATCAATACCGCCCAACTACCTGAAAAAATTCAACAAATTTATTGACAATAATTACATACAGCGCTAAACGTATACTTGAGTATTTTAGTTGGTTAATTGAAATTCTCATTATAAATAATAATTTATAGGAGTAAAAAATGAATCTATATATAAAAAAAATAATAATGACGCTAACTGTCTACCTAGCTTCTGCCATTTGCTTTAATGCATATGCTGAAGAATACAGTAAGGCTCAGCTTTTAGAAATCATCAATACTGTAGAGGCTGATGCGATAGCGGATAGCCTAGTGGTAACCCGAATAATTTATGCAGAAGGCATACAATCTTATAATTTACAAGATGGCATTTGGGAAGCAACTGGTCCATTAGCTTCTTTGTATGATTACGACAAAAATACTGGAATGCTTAGTAGTAAAGTGGGAACACATTACCAGCACGAAAAACCAGCTTGGGAATTCTTTAATGTTGGCAGAGTTATAGCGGCATCAGCCATTGCAACTCCAGCAGGTTCAGATGGTGATGTAGCATGGCTAGAAGTTACTCTTCAACAAGATCCTGAGCATCTTGGATATTCAAGAATATATAGAGTCGCAACTGATGGCGGAGTTAAGCCTAGTGATATATCTAACTACAAAGAAAGATGTGATGAACCTAATAATAAATGCGCATACAAAACTAGCGCATC
>CBDVDU010000090.1:0-8722 GCA_965372825.1 uncultured Gammaproteobacteria bacterium
AACGGTTGGGCCGCTGGCGATAGCACTTAACTCATCGCCCAGTACGTCAGATAAAATGAGCGCGTGCAAGTCAGCGGGCGCGGCTATTTTTGTTAAGCCACCGCCTTTAAGTTGCGATAAATGCTTACGCACACAATTCATTTCATTAATGGTTGCACCGGAGGCAAGTAGTAAATCGGTAGTAGCTATTTTTTCATCTAGGCTAATACCGTCAGCTGGGAAGGGTATGAGTGCCGAACCACCGCCTGAGACCAATACTAAAACCAGTTCATCTTGCCGTGCTTGTTGAGCTATTTTTGCGATGCGTTGTGCCGCTGCAAAACCTGCTTGGTCTGGCAGCGGGTGATTTGCGCCGATCACTTCAATATTAGCTAATTCGGTAACATTTTCATAATTGGTGATGGCAATAATGGGTTGAGCTAAAAGCTGAGCAGGGATGATTTCTTGCGCTGCTTTTGCCATCGCGCAGGCGGCTTTACCAAAAGCAATGACATGGACTTTTTGCCAGTTACTGCGGCGCTTTGCATTGCTATTTAAATCTAAAGTGATATCTAGTTGCTTGCCATCACTCTGCAAACAACGCTTAACTGCTAAATAGGGATCAGCCGCTTGAATGCCCGCTCGAAAAATAGCGAGAGCATCTTGGCGTAAGTTATCAGTGGCTTGCGTCATACTTTTAAGTGAATGTTAAGCCATTTCTTTGGCTAATTTAAAAATCAATTCAGCATCTAAAACTTGTTTGTTATCTTCAAAAAGTCGGGCGATACAGGCACGATGTAATGCGAGCTTGAACGCGCCAAAGCCAATGGCACCCCAGACGACTTTGCCATGACGTTCGATACCTTTGTCCATCATATCAGTGCCGCCTATACCAATAGGTGGTGTGGCATTAGCATCAGCAAGCATTTCTAAATTAGGATTATTTTGCCAGTGCTCAGGTTTTAATAGTTCAATGCCAGCTGCACCGGTTGCTAATACGATGTTGGCATTTTTAATGGCGTCACCGCGAGCATCACTATCGCTTGCTTCGGCAGCTGATAAATCGACATTAAAGCGTTCTTTCATTGCGAGGCAGGCTTTTTCTGAATTGGCTAAACTGCGTGACACGATAGTGACGTGCGCGCCTTCTTCTGCGAGCATAACTGCGGCACGTTGACCAACAGGGCCGGTACCCGCAAGTACGACTGCTTGTTTGCCTGCTAATGCCCCACTGCTAGCTAATTTCGCTACGGCGGCTGCGGCTGTGGTGTTACTGCCATTGCTGTCGAGCATGACAGAGACTTGAAAGCCTGGGAAAAAGTAAGATTGCACTGCATTAAACAGTGCTTGCCCTGCTGCCATATCGCTACCGCCAACGAAAATGGCGGTATTTTTTTTGTCTTTAGGGGGGCGGGTGAAAATAGTGCCTTCAACTAAAGCGCGTACATTTTCAGGCGTGAGATTGCCATGACCAACAACATGATCAGCACCGCCATCATAAGCGACAACGGTATCAAAAACAGATGGATGAGTGTCAGTATCAAATTGGAATAACAGTTTTTTCATTAAACTACCTAAAAAATGTCACAATAATGCGTTTAAACGAGTATAAATTCGCGTTATTATAGCGCATAAAATAAGTTCAGCCTGATTTGTCGTACTGTGAGTGCCAAGGGTTTTGTTTGTTGCTTGGTGCTGAGAAGTCGCTTGTCGCGTTGGGTGATGGATTTATTGATTTTTGTATATTTAAGTACGTGTAAGCCAATAGGAAAGTAGATGAAAACACCCATAGTTATAGCCGTTACCGGCGCAGCAGGGCAGATAAGTTATTCTTTATTGTTTCGTATTGTATCTGGTGAATTGTTTGGTTTGGAGCAGCCGGTCATATTGCGTTTGTTGGAGGTAACGCCTGCGCTAGAGAAATTACATGGCGTGGTCATGGAGTTAAATGATTGTGCTTATCCCTTATTGCAAAAAGTCATTCAAACTGATGACCCGAAGATTGCCTTTAAAGATGCTGATTATGTCTTTTTAGTCGGTGCTAAACCACGTAAAACTGGCATGAAAAGAAAAGACTTGCTCGAAAGTAATGCGGTTATTTTTGCTGAGCAAGGCAAGGCATTAAATGAAGTTGCTAGCAAGCATGTGAAAGTGCTAGTGACAGGTAACCCCGCGAATACCAACGCTCTAATTACTCAGTCTAATGCTCCTGACTTAAGTCCTAGTTGTTTTGCTGCCATGACTATGCTGGATCACAATAGAGCGATTGGTCAATTGGCGGAAAAGTGTGGCGTGCGTTCTAAAGATATAAAAAATATGATTGTTTGGGGTAATCATTCGGAAACCCAGTATCCTGATTTACATCATGCAACAGTGAAAGGGCAGGAGGCTTTTTCTTTAGTTGACGATGCATGGGTTGTGGAAGATTTTATCCCGACAGTGCAGCACAGAGGAGGTGCAATTATTGAGGCACGGGGGTTATCGAGCGCTGCATCGGCTGCAAATGCAGCTATTGACCAAATGCGAGCTTGGGCTTTGGGCACAGAAGATAATGACTGGGTTAGTATGGCGGTGTTCTCTGATGGCAGCTATGGCATTGAAAAAGGCTTGTTTTACTCTTTTCCTGTGCGTGTTTCTGCTGACGGTGAAGCATCTATTGTTAATGATTTGAAAATAGAAGAATTCAGTTTAGAGCGTATGCAAGAAACTGAGCAGGAATTAAAGGAAGAGCGGCTTGCTGTACAGCATTTGTTATAAGCCTCCAAAAAAATAAAAGGAGTTCTATTATGTCTAGCTGTTGTTCTAGTCATTCAACTTCTGAGCAGGTATGTCCAGCATGTGGTGTCTCTTGTCAGAGTGTCAATATGAAAACACTTTTTCATCAAGTTAAGTATCCTGAAGTTTTAAATATTAAAGCAGGTCATTATTATTACTGTGTTAATAATGACTGTTCTGTGGGATATCTTTCTCAAGAAGAGGTGGTTTTTGTTAAAAAACAACTGAGAGCATTCTCTGAACTCAAAAATCAGAAGCTCTGTTATTGCTTTGATATTGATGTCGAAGAGTATGTGAATTCATCTAAAGACAGGGCGCTAGCGATAAAGAAATTTGTTATACAAAAAACCAAAGCGGGTGACTGTGCTTGTGCAATAAGAAATCCATCAGGGCAATGCTGCTTGATGAATTTTAAGCAGTTAGATAAAGCGCTTGATAGGGGCTGTTATGTCGAGCAATAAAAAACTTGCTTGTATAGGATGTGCATCAATTAGTTTAATAAAGTCCGAAACTTTAGATCATGTAGCACTGCCAGTCCTTTGAGGACTGGCAGTGCTTTTGGTTTTGATTCCTTAGTGGAGTGTTTTCTTAACCGTCCCTACATTAAAGTTAATAGCTCATCCAAAATCTTGCCATTGCTTACCAGAATTTGCTTAGGATAAACACCTGGATTACCTTTGAAATCAGTCGTAGTTCCGCCCGCTTCTTGGACAATTAAAGCACCAGCCGCAATATCGTATAAATTCAGCTCTTGCTCCCAGAAAGCATCCAGTTGTCCATCAGCCACTAAACATAAATCCATCGCGGCAGAACCCAAGCGGCGTTGCCCAGTGGTTTTTTGTGCAATACGACAAAAACGCTCTAGGTTATTGTCTTCTAGGTAGGAGCGTAAACAGGCAAAGCCAGTGCCGATCATAGAGTTGCCTAGGTCGGTTTCATTGGATACTTTGATTTTCTTGCCATTTTTAAATGCACCTTTGCCTTTTTCGGCGCAGTAATAATCGTTTAAAGCGGGTGCGAAAACCACGCCTACCATCAATTCTTGGTCAATTTCCAAAGCGACACTAATGGACCAGTAGTATTGACCCTTGGAAAAGGAATGTGTCCCGTCGATGGGGTCAACAATCCATCGTTTACTTTGATTTTCACTTTGTCCACTTTCTTCACCCCAAAAACCATACTCTGGGTAGTGTTTGCCGAGTTTAGCTTGTAGGAATTTTTCTACCGCAACATCAGCAGCAGTAACAAAGTCACGGGGACTTTTTTGTGAAATTTCTAGGTTTTGTAGATCATTAAAGTGGCTTAAGGCAATGTCACCCGCCTCTCGGATAATAACTTCTAGCGTGTTTAGCGATACTGACATGAATAAAGACTCGTGAAATAAATTAATAGAAGCGATAGTATAACAATAAGTTGAAATAGCCTGTGAACGTATTTTATTCGCGTGTTGTGGCTAAAATCTTGAACGCTAAAATGATTTCATATATAGTTGATCCACAATACTTTCCTGTCGTAATGGATTACCCAGATAAATAATAATAATTAATGATGACTTGAGTGTCGTCTAGAAGAGAGGCTTTTGATGAGTGGATTGAGTGCAGAGAGTTTAGGTCTAAAAAGTATAGCTAAGGTATACCATAACCTAAGTCATGATGAATTATTTGAGCATGAACTAAATAATAAGGAAGGCAAGGTAGCTAGTAGTGGTGCCATGATGATTGATACAGGGAAATTTACCGGTCGATCGCCGAAGGACAAATACTTTGTAGAGCAATCTCCATCGCAAGATAATTTAGCTTGGGGAAAGATTAATAAGCCTGTTTCCGCTGAAATTTTTGATGAATTGTATGCCGATGTTGTTGATTACTTGTCAGACAAAGATATTTATGTGACTGACGGTTATGCTGGTGCATGTGAGAAGACACGCAAGTCAGTACGTTTTATTACTGAATTTGCTTGGCAGTCTCATTTTGTAAAAAATATGTTTATTCGCCCAGAGGCGAGTGATCTAGAAAATTTTGCACCTGACTTCCGTGTTTATAACGCTAGTCATATGAATAATGAAAAATGGGATAAGCATGGTCTTAACTCTGAAGTCTTTGTTATTTTCAATATAGAAAAGAATGTCGCCATTATTGGTGGTACTTGGTACGGTGGGGAGATGAAGAAAGGCATCTTTACCATGATGAATTACTGGTTGCCATTGGAAGGTATTTTATCGATGCACTGTAGTGCGAATGTCGGTAAAGAGGGTGATGTTGCTTTATTCTTTGGTCTTTCTGGCACAGGAAAAACAACACTTTCCACTGATGCGGCACGTGAGTTAATCGGCGATGATGAGCATGGTTGGGATGATGATGGCGTGTTCAACTTTGAAGGGGGATGTTACGCAAAAACAATCGATCTTTCTGCTGAAAACGAGCCTGAAATTCATGGTGCGATTAAACACGGTGCGTTATTAGAAAATGTCGTTGCCGATGATGATGGTATCGTCGATTTTACTGATAAATCTAAAACAGAAAATACTCGCGTCTCCTATCCGATTGACCATATAGAAAATCATAGAGCAAGCTTACAAGCGGGTGTGCCGCGCAATATTATCTTTTTAAGTTGTGATGCTTTTGGTGTTTTACCGCCAGTCTCTAAGCTAACTAAAGAGCAGGCGATGTATTATTTCTTGTCCGGCTATACAGCAAAAGTAGCCGGCACTGAGCGTGGAATTACTGAGCCAGTTACTGCTTTTTCTGCTTGTTTCGGTGAAGCATTCTTGCCCTTGCATCCAACCGTTTACGCCAAGTTATTAGGTGAAAAAATGGAAGAGCATGGTGTTAATGCTTATTTAGTCAATACCGGCTGGGTCGGTGGCGGTTATGGTGTTGGTAAGCGTATGAGTATTAAAGGTACGCGTGCTTGTATTAATGCAATTTTAGATGGCAGTATTAATAATTCTGAATTTGAGACAGTGCCTTTCTTTCAGTTACATACGCCTAAAACTTTAGCAGGTGTTGAGACAAGTTTATTGAATCCGCGTAATGCTTGGGAAGATAAGGCGAGTTATGACGCAACTGCAGAAAACTTAGCGGGCCTATTTATCAAGAACTTTAAAAAATATACTGATAGTGGTAATGGTTTTGATTTTACTAAAGCAGGGCCGCAGTTATAAATTAAGCTATTTTTGATAGTGCAACAAGGAAAGGGAGATCTGACGAAAGTTGGCTCTCCCTTTTTTGTTGCTGCTAATGAATTCAATAGACGAATTCATTAGCAATTGTTATAGTTTTGAGCATAAGATTTTTTGAGTACTAATATTTTTACATTTAACTTTTGGAGAGAGATTTATGGCGATTAAAATTGCAATTAATGGTTACGGGCGTATCGGTCGTTGTGTAGTACGTGCAATCTATGAAGCTAACCGTAAAGGCGAAGTAGAAGTTGTAGCGATTAATGATTTGGGTGATACCGCAACCAATGCGCACTTAACGCAATATGATTCAGTACATGGGAAATTTCCTTTTGAAGTCACTATGGATGGTGACTACATGATCATTGATGGCGATAGAATCCGCGTACTAGCAGAAAGAGATCCGTCAAAACTACCATGGGCTGAGCTAGGTGTTGATGTCGTTCATGAATGTACCGGCTTTTTTGCGACTAAAGAAAAAGCATCTGCACATTTATCTGCAGGAGCTAAAAAAGTCATTATTTCTGCTCCTGGTGGAAATGATGTTGATGCAACTATTGTTTATGGCGTAAACCATGACATCTTAAAAGCATCGGATACGGTTATTTCTAATGCATCTTGTACAACCAACTGTCTTGCACCGTTAGTGAAGCCTTTATTAGACGGTATTGGCATTGAAACAGGCTTAATGACTACAATTCATTCTTATACGAATGATCAAGTATTAACCGATGTTTATCATAAAGACTTACGTCGTGCGCGTTCAGCAACTCAGTCTATGATTCCTACTAAAACAGGAGCTGCAGCGGCGATTGGCTTGGTTATACCTGAGTTGCTCGGTAAGTTTGACGGCTTTGCGATGCGTGTACCGACGATTAACGTGTCTGTGGTTGATTTAACTTTTGTTGCATCACGTCCAACCTCTAAAGAAGAAATTGATGGCTTGTTAAAGGCTGCATCTGAAGGCCCATTAAAAGGTGTTTTAGGGTTTAATGATAAGCCGTTGGTGTCTATGGATTTTAATCATGATCCAGCGTCTTCAACCTATGAATCTAGCTTTACTAAAGTAACCGGTGGTGTTTTGGTTAAAGTACTTTCTTGGTACGATAATGAGTGGGGTTTTTCAAATCGTATGTTAGATACGACGGTTGCTTTGATGAATGCTAAATAGTTAGCAGCTTATATTTTTACTTGGAGCGCAGGTATAGTTAGCTATATTTGCGATTTTGTTTGTGCAGTCACCTGATTATTGGAATTCCTCTATGCGTGTTTTAAAAAGAACTAAAAGTGTAGCGACCCTAGGGCCTGCTACAGACGATCCTGAAGTATTAGAGAAGTTGTTTTGGGCTGGGGTTGATGTCGTGCGCTTGAATTTTTCTCATGGTTCTGCTCAAGATCATATTGATCGCGCCAATAATGTCCGTGCCGTCATTGCCAAGACAGGTTATCGCGTAGGTATTTTGGCTGATTTGCAAGGGCCAAAAATTCGTATTGCTCGCTTTGCCAATGATAAAGTTTGGCTAAATGAAGGCCAAGAATTTGCTTTAGATATTCATTTAGGTGAAAACGATGGTGATCATAGTCAAGTTGGTATTACTTATGAGCCTTTAGCCAATGAAGTCGTTGAAGGTAGTCGTTTGTTGCTTGATGATGGGCGGATTGTTTTAGATGTGGTCAATGTTGAGCGTGGTCGAGTGAATTGTGTGGTCGCGGTTGGCGGTCAATTATCCAATAATAAAGGGATTAATTTATTAGGTGGTGGATTATCTGCTGCGGCATTAACAGAAAAAGATATTGAAGATATACAAACGATTGCCGCCATTAATGCCGATTTTGTAGCGATTTCTTTTCCTCGTTCTGCTGATGATATGCATTATGCGCGTAAGCTTTTAAATGAGGCGGGTTGTTACGCCAGTTTAGTCGCTAAAATTGAGCGTGCAGAAGCAATGGAAGCGATGGATGAAATCATCTTAGCTTCTGATGTTATTATGGTTGCGCGTGGTGATTTGGGTGTGGAGATTGGTGATGCTAATTTACCGGCTGCGCAAAAGCAATTAATCAGACGTGCTAGGCAGTTAAATAGGGCGGTTATTACTGCAACGCAGATGATGGAGTCAATGATTGATAATCCGATTCCTACGCGAGCGGAAGTATTTGATGTTGCTAATGCGGTTGTAGATGGTACTGATGCCATTATGCTTTCTGCTGAGACTGCGGTGGGTAAGTATCCAGTGAAAACGGTTGAAGCGATGACTCGTATTTGTTTGGAAACAGAAAAGCAAAAAAGTGTACGTAAGTCCAAGCACCGAGTTGATACGCAGTTCACTCGTGTTGATGAGGCAATTGCCATGTCAGCAATGTACCTTGCTAATCATACTAATATAAAGGGGCTGATTGCACTTACTCAATCAGGTGCTACGCCTTTATGGATGTCTCGAATTAGTTCCGGTTTGCCGATTTTTGCTTTTAGTAGTCAAGAATCTACTTTAGGCAAAGTGACTTTATATCGTGGTGTAACGCCTGTGCATTTTTCTTTGGAGGCTCAGGATCATGCTGAGGTCAATAGAGAAATTATTGAGGTGTTAAAGAAGCATGGCTATGCGAAAAAAGGCGATACTTTTATTATTACTAAAGGCGATTTGACAGGGCAAGAAGGCGGCACGAATGCTATGAAGGTTGTCACTGTGGGTGAGGGGTTGATCCCTGCTTAGGAAGCAAAATTCAATAATACCCGAAAGCACTGCCAGTCCTTCGAGGACTGGCAGTGCTTCATAACCTAAAGTTTCG
>CBDVDU010000091.1:0-8689 GCA_965372825.1 uncultured Gammaproteobacteria bacterium
GGGTTTTATAAAATGTTCATTCCTTATTACTTGAATACTTGGAAACCTGGAAACTTGGAAACTTTCTATAGCATGAACCAAGCTATTTAAAAGGGTATTCATTTACAGATCACTGCAACAAGGAAGTTACAGTGTATTTACTTTTTAAACCTAACTCATTTGCATCAATTTTGTTGCTGCACCACTATTCTCATCCGCGGTTTTCATTACTTTAACTTGCAACTCGTAATTTCTTGCTAACTCAATCATTTCGACCATCGCACTCACTGCACTGACATTACTTCCTTCCAACGAGCCTTGAACTAAACTAATACTAGCATCAGCGACCGGAGGATCAACATCCTCCTTTAAATGCATCAAGCCATCATTAAGCTTTTCTAAATCTTTATACTCCGGTCGAACCAGCTTAATTCTATCAACAACCAATAGCGTTGTTATCTCTGAACCTGTAGGGATAATACTAATAGTACCATCAGTCGCTATCTCAATTTTATCTGCCTGAGGAATAACAATAGCCCCCTGCTCACCCAAAACAGCATCACCTGTCCCCGTCTGCAAAAAACCTTCTGGCGTTATTCGCAATTCCCCCGCACGAGTATAAGCTTCATTTCCAGTCTTATCTTCTACAGCAAGCCAGCCACCACCATCAATCGCTACATCTAAATCGCGACCGGTCGTTTGCAAAGTGCCGTGCATTAAATTAGTACCCGGCCTTTCTGTCATCGCATAAACACGCGTAGGCTGACCAGGCCCATAAACTGGCATACTACGAAATTGTTCAAAGTCAGACTTAAAACCCGTAGTCTGCGCATTCGCCAAATTATTGGCATTCGAGGTTTGAGCTAGCATCGTCTGCTTAGCTCCACTCATTGCGACAAATAAACTGCGATCCATGATAGCTCTCCCCTACGTTTAACTATTAAAATTATGCATTTAATATGGTCTGCATAATGGTTTTTTCTGTGGTAATCGTTTGCGCGTTGGCCTGATACGTTTGTTGCGCAATAATTAAATGTACCAATTGTGCTGATAAATCGACATTTGAACTCTCCAATGATGCCGATGAAATGGAACCAAAATTATTAGTTCCAGCAACACCATAAATTGCCGCTCCCGAACTCGCACTTTCCATCCAGTTCGTGTTACCCATTTTAGCTAAGCCTTGATTATTAGCAAAACGGGCTACCGAAACCTGACCAATTGCCTTGCTAGCCCCATTACTATAATTAGCCAAAACAGCACCGTTGTCATTAATGCTAATCCCTGTCAAATTACCAGCTGGCAAACCATCTTGTTGTAAATCATTAATACTAAAGAGCGAACTAAACTGAGTCGAGCCAAAATAGTCCATGGTGAAATCTAAATCATCAACTATTAAGTTGGGATCAATTTGTGAAAGATCTATCGTCCCTATTTCCTTGGAAGTTTTCCCTGCCACATCATAAAACAGTATTTTACCCGAACTATCAAACTCCATCGGAGTTGGTGCAGGGATACCTACTGGTACTACAGTCGCAGCGCCTACCAATGTATTTGGCGGAGGTACTGGCGCTGGCGTAATCCCTTTACCATCAACATACAAATACGAATCCCATTGATTACCCCCTGTCTTCACTAAATAGGTAGATGCGATATGCGTATTACCTTGAGAATCAAAAAGCGTAAGGGAGGTCATTGAGTTATAACTATTCGGATCAGCAATATCTAATGGTGTAACAAGAGGTACAACTTCACGAGAATCTAAATTTAACGTAGTTGTGGCTTTACTTGTCGCCGTGGGCAAGCCCTGGGCTGTATCAATTTTAAGTGGCTCAAACACCCCTTGACTAAACCCATCAGATAACTGATCTCCATTAGGCGCATAACCCATAATATATTGCCCCTGATCCGTGACAACAAACCCTTCCTTATCTAACTGAAATGCACCATTCCTAGTATAAGCTGTTGGCGTACTTGCCTGAGAGTCTGCTCCTAATGCAAAAAATCCATTACCATTCAGCGATAAATCCAAAGTATTTGAGGTAAATTCTATATTACCTTGATTAAACTGCTGCGCAACCTCAGTCACCCTAACACCGGCACCAGCCTGAGTCTTACTAACCCCCCCTAAGCTGCTTGCATAAACATCAGCAAACTCAGCTCGCGACTCTTTAAAGCCTGTTGTATTGGCATTCGCAATATTATTACCGGTAACTTGTAAATCTTTTGATGCGGCATTTAAGCCACTTAATGCTGTTGAAAAACCCATGATCGTTCCCCTTTAAAATACTTGTTTGACTTTACTGAATTCAACAGCACCAAGCTGCCCCAGATTTAGCACGACACCTTTTTGCGGGTCACCTAAATCGACACTCTCAACTTTTGCGCCCATAAAAGTTTCTAGTGCCGTATTCTGCCCATTAATATTTGCTTGGGCTTCTATGTTATAAACACCTGGCGTAGCATAACTACCATCGTCTAAAAGCCCATCCCATTCAAATTTTTTCAAGCCCTCACTTTGGCTACCTAAATTTAAAGTTTTAACTACGGCACCTGTTTGATCTTTAATGCTCACTGTTGCTTGGTTAGTTGCACTATTAAGGTTTATATTTCCCGCTAGAGGGCTGCCAAAACCCAAAACACCTTTAGTACTCGGCACTGTAACCGACTTCCCAACCAAACCAGCCGCTTCAAGCGATTGGCTTGAAGTCATTGACCCAGCAAAGGCCTGAAATGATTCATTCAAATCACCGATCCCTTCAACAGTACTAAATTGCGCCATTTGCGCCAAAAAATCGCCATTTTCCATCGGCTTAGTTGGATCTTGGTGAGTCAATTGTGTGGTCATTAACTTTAAAAACTGATCTTGACCTAATTCTTGTTTTTTTGGTGCCAGTGTTTCTGCAACAGACAAACCTAACTGCTGAGCTGTAGCGATACTAAATGCCATGATTTTTCTCCTATTGACCCATTCTCAAAGTCTGTAAAATTAACTGCTTAGAGGTATTAAAGACTTCAACATTATTTTGATAAGACCTTGATGCAGACATCATATTAGCCATCTCTTCTATAGTATTAACATTAGACTTATATATATAACCTGTATCATCCGCCATAGGGTGATTAGGAGCATACTCCATTATTCCCGGTGCTTCGCTTTCAACCACGCCTTTAACATCGACACCCGCAGCCGCACTATTTTTATCCATTACATTACTTAATTGTGCGGCAAAAATAGGCTGCCTTGATTTATAGACATCATCCATACTGCTACTCACGCTATTAGCGTTAGCAATATTACTCGCCACCAGATTTAACCTAAGTGACTGGGCATTCATGCCGCTTCCGGCAATATCAAAAACACTTAATGCAGACATAATTATTCTCCCCTAATCGCACTCATCAACCCTGAGAATTTACTATTCAGGAAAGTTAAGCTGGCTTGATATTGAACGGAATTTTCAGCATATTTAGCTTGTTCGATATGATCTTCAACGGTGTTACCATCTAAAGAAGCTTGATGCGGATTACGATATAACATTTGCGCGCCTAACTGCATACTCCCAGGCTGCATATGCATGGTATTGGTTCTTTCTAACGAACCTTTATCATTAGACATTTGATTTTTTAAAATACTTTGAAAATCAAGATCACGCGCCTTATAGTTGGGTGTATCGGCATTTGCTAAGTTAGCAGCTAATACCTCGCTACGTCGTTCACGCAAAGCTAAGGCCTGCGGATGGACTCCTAATGCATTATCAAAACTAATCGCCATGATCTTTTCCTCTTTGTTCATTACTTACAAAAGGAAAAGCACAGTTCATGCCAAGTATTTTATTTATTTACAATCAGTTACTTATAAAAAATAAAATAACAAACGACAAAAAACGTACTTATCTGCATAAGCAGCGGCTAAAATTTACCGCCCGAGGAATAGAACTAGAAAAGCAAACTTATAAACAATACGACAAAGCATAATCACGAGTTTATTTAAAACAAAAAAAAGCCCCTCATTCCCGATAAAATATTCGAGAATGAGGGGCTTTTTAATGTGTACTGAAAAACAACTTAGCTTAGCTATCTCACCAGTAAAATGACAATAACTACAAAGCCAGCATACTATCCAAAGCAATTTTAGCGAACTTCGCCTCTTCAGGCGCTACGCTGATTTGATTAACGACATGGCCTGCCGCTAAATTTTCTAATATCCAAGCTAAATGCTGCGGATCAGTTCGAAACATAGTCGAACACATACTTAATGCGGGCGACATAAAATGTACATTTTTACCTTGCGCCTGACATTCTTCATGCAAACGATTAACTAAATTTAATTCTGTAGCGACTAACCAGCGCGTATTAGGCTCAGCTTCACGTACGGTTTTTAAAATATATTCTGTGGAGCCAATATAGTCAGCTTTTTGGCACACTTCAAAACAGGCTTCAGGGTGCGCAATAACCTTAGTTTCTGGATAACGTTCTAAAAAGGCATCAATTTGTTCTGGCTGAAAAAACTGATGAACGGAACAATAACCACCCCAAAGAATCATTTTCGCATTGCGAATCTGCTCTGCTGTTAAACCACCCATCGGCTTATTAAAATTCCAAACCACCATTTCTTCTAACGGAATACCCATTTGAAATGCAGTATTACGCCCTAAATGTTGATCGGGGAAAAATAGAATTTTTTCACGCTTAGCAAAGCTCCATTCCAGAATCTTTTGCGCATTAGAAGAGGTACAAACTATCCCCTCGTGCTGACCACAAAAGGCTTTTAAATCTGCAGCTGAATTAATATAAGTAACAGGCGTCACTTCATTTTCAACATCAATGACGGTCGCCAATTCATCCCAACAACGCTGCACATTCACCTTATTCGCCATATCTGCCATAGAACAACCGGCAGCTAAATCTGGCAAGATTGCGATTTGCTCAGGGCGCGACAAAATATCCGCCACTTCCGCCATAAAATGCACGCCACAAAAGACGATATATTCAGCATCTGACTCTGAGGCTTCTTTGGATAATTTTAATGAATAACCTGAAATATCCGCATGTTGAAAAACTTCGTCACGCTGATAATGATGACCTAAAACAATACAACGTTTGCCCAACGTTGCTTTAGCTTCTTGAATTTTTACGGCACATTCTTCATCAGAAAGTAATGCGTAATCTTGTATGGGGTATGCTGTTGTCATAACATTTATTCTAAGATGTAAAACAATATGTAAAAAAACGGGGCGGCAAAATACCCGCCCCCACGCATATTACTGAGCGCTAACTTCGTCTTTTACTATTTTATGATACTTAATATTCAATTCTTTTAGCTGTGCTTCACTCACAGCTGCAGGAGCATCCACTAAAGGACAAGCAGCTGATTGCGTTTTAGGGAAAGCAATCACTTCACGAATAGAACTTGAACCCGTCATTAACATAACTAAACGATCCAAACCGTAAGCCATACCACCATGAGGAGGACAGCCATACTTTAAGGCCTCTAATAAGAAACCAAATTTGTCATTCGCTTCTTGCTCACCGATACCTAAAATATTCAGAACAGTAGACTGCATTGCAGTTTTATTAATACGAATCGAACCACCACCCACTTCTGTACCATTTAAAACTAAATCATAAGCGCGCGATAAAGCTGCTCCTGGATTCGCTTTCAACTCTTCTTCAGTGCAACTAGGTGCAGTAAATGGGTGATGAATTGCATTCCATCGCTGACCTTTCTCATCCCATTCAAACATTGGAAAATCAATGACCCATAAAGGCTTCCACTTACCTTCTAATAAGTCTAAATCCAATCCTACTTTGACACGTAATGCACCTAAGGCTTCATTAACGATATTCGTTTTATCTGCACCAAAGAAAATCAAATCTCCCGTTTGTGCGCCTGTTTTTTCTAAAACAGCTTCCCAAACTTCCGCAGGAGCAAATTTAACAATCGGTGATTGTAAACCATCAATACCGCCCTCACGATCATTAACTTTAATATAGGCCAATCCACGCGCCCCATAAATACTCACAAATTTAGTATATACATCAATATCTTTACGACTCAATGTTGAACCATTTGGAATTCTTAAGGCGGCAACACGTCCTTTAGGGTCATTCGCAGGACCAGAGAAAACTTTAAAATCTACGTCTTTCATTTCCTCAGCAATATCGACTAATTCTAACGGAATACGCAAATCAGGCTTGTCCGAACCAAAACGCGACATCGCTTCTGCATAGGTCATTTGTGGGAATTTATCCCCTAAATCAACATCAATCACGTCTTTAAATAAACCACGCATCATATCTTCCATAACAGACATGATTTCATCTTCATTCATAAATGAAGTTTCAATATCTAATTGCGTAAATTCAGGCTGTCTATCTGCTCGCAGATCTTCATCACGGAAACAACGCACAACTTGATAATACTTATCCATACCCGCTATCATTAACAGTTGTTTATACAATTGTGGTGATTGCGGTAAAGCAAAAAAGTTATTCGGGTGAGTTCGACTAGGAACAATATAATCTCGCGCCCCTTCCGGCGTTGCCTTAGTTAAAATAGGCGTTTCCATTTCAAAGAAATCTTGCGCATCCAGAAAATTACGTACATTACGTGTCACATCTCTACGCATCGTCATATTTCTTAACATAGCCGTTTTACGCAAATCAATATAACGATAACGTAAACGCATTTCTTCATTGACGTCTATATCACTTTCAATCGGGAACGGTGGCGTTTCTGATTCGTTCAGCACTTCAACATGGCTCACTAAAACTTCAATCTCACCCGTTGCCATATTAGAATTAACAGTACCTTCTAAACGATCTCTAACAATTCCTTCGATGCGCAATACATATTCACTACGCACGCTTTCAGCAATCGCAAAAGTCTCTGCGGGCTCAGGATTAAAGACCACTTGCACTAAACCCGCACGATCTCTTAAATCAATAAAGATAACGCCACCGTGGTCACGTCTTTTATGTACCCAGCCGCACAGTTCGACAGCTTCACCTAAGTTTTCTTTGTTTAATTCTCCGCACTTGTGGGTACGCATAGTTTTTCTCTGTTTAATCTAAAAGTTGAAGTAATGGCTTAAATAATGAATCATCAAAGCTCGTATATTGGTTTTGCAGGATTAATCCCCAGAACTGTTTGCGGTTGAAGCAGGCTTTACGGAATCAACAACATTTTTCTTATTGCCGCCTTTAAAATCAGTTTCATACCAGCCCGACCCTTTCAAACGAAAACCCGCGGCTGATATTTTTTTCTTTAGCTCAGGCTTATTGCATACTGGGCAAGTAACCAGTGGCTCAGCACTTATTTTCTGTAAGGCTTCATGCTCATCTCCGCAAGCCTGACACTGGTATTCATAAATTGGCATTTGCTACTCCGAAAGGGGAAAATAACTAAAAATATGGCGGCTGTTCCGCCTTTTTTCAAGTTGCTAACTCAAAATTAACCGTCTATTTTAATAATAAGCTAGTATACAAGCAAGAAACAGCGCTTTTCATTTCACAATCATTTATACAAAGGCAATGACAATGCAAGAACTAACACTCACTCAACCCGATGACTGGCACTTACATGTACGCACTGGCGACATGCTCAAAACAGTCATTAATCACACTGCTAGGCAGTTTGCGCGCGCCATTATCATGCCCAACCTGCAGCCACCGGTGACTAATGTAGACCAAGCACTAAACTATCAACAAGAAATTCAGCAAGCAACGTCTAGCGAATACGAATTTGTCCCGCTTATGGTGCTTTACTTAACCAATAGCACAACGATTGAAAATGTAAAACAAGCAGCCGAATCACCTGCCGTGCATGCCTTTAAATTGTACCCAGCCGGAGCAACCACCAACTCTGATCAGGGCGTAACCGACTTACAGGCAATGTTTCCAGTATTCGAAGCTATGGAGAAATACCATGTACCCCTTTTAATCCATGGTGAAGTAACCGATGCCGAGATTGATATTTTCGACCGCGAACGCGTATTTATCGACCAAAAATTACGCTTCATACACCAGAACTTCCCGACCCTACGCATCGTACTAGAGCATGTCACCACGCGCGAAGCAGTGGACTTTGTCTTAGAGACACCAGCCAATATAGGTGCAACGATTACGCCACAGCATTTGCTTTATAACCGTAACGCCATTTTAGTCGGCGGTATCAAGCCACATTATTACTGCTTGCCTATCTTAAAGCGCGAATCTCATCGCCTTGCTTTAGTTGAGGCTGCGACTAGTGGCAACCCTAAATTCTTTTTAGGAACAGACAGCGCGCCACACTTAAAACATTTAAAAGAAAACAGCTGCGGCTGTGCTGGCTGCTATTCGGCTTATGGCGCAATAGAGCTTTATGCCGAAGCCTTTGAACAAGCTAATGCCTTAGATAAATTAGAAGGTTTTGCTAGTTTTTATGGCGCAGATTTTTATCAACTGCCGCGTAATACTAAAAAAATCACCTTAGAAAAAACCGACTGGCAAGTACCGGATGACTACACAGTTGCTGACGGTTTAAAACTAACACCGTTAAAAGCAGGTGAGACATTACGCTGGAAATTAAAAGATTAATTAGCCTTACATACTAAAAAGCAGTGCTCGGTAAAAACAAGCGCTGCTTTTCGTTGGTAAGGAATCAAAATCCAGTAATATCCGAAAGCACTGCCAGTCCTTTGAGGACTGGCAGTGCTTCATAAGCTAA
>CBDVDU010000092.1:0-8640 GCA_965372825.1 uncultured Gammaproteobacteria bacterium
AAAAAGGCAATATCATGAAAATAAGGCTGGATTTTAAACGTGGAAACTCCTAAGCCTTATTAAGTATGTACCCAAACATACTCACTAATATTGATTAGATTAAATAAATCTAAAACATCGGCATTATGCATTCTAATGCAGCCATGGGATTTCGGTTTTTCCTGCATTAAATGATCGGGGCAGCCATGGATATAAATATAGCGCCAGGTGCTATCTACTGCACCATAGCGATTAACCCCAGCCTCCAAACCACCTAGCCAGAGAATACGCGTTAAAATCCAATCACGACCAGGATTCTCCTGGCTGAGTTCAGTCGTATAAATTTCACCTGTCGCCCGCCGCCCCACAAAAACAGCATTTAAAGGCTGATCAGCACCAATCTTAGCTCTGATTTTATGCCAACCTCTTGGTGTGCATTCAGAACCCATACGCTCACCTGCACCATTCTTAGCGGTTGAAACGGGGTAGCTATGGATAACCACACTATCTTCAATCAAATCTAAAGTTTGCGTCGCAATACAAACTTCAATATAACGATTAGGGAAAGTATCGCAATGCATCGGTTTATTTTCTAAATAAAGCGATTGATTCTACATGCCCCGTTTGCGGAAACATATCCATGACACCCGCTTTAACTAAGGTATAGCCCATTTCATTAACTAAAATTCCTGCATCTCTAGCCAATGTAGAGGGGTTACAAGAAACATACATAATTAACTCTGGGTTCCATTTTTTCAGATTAGGCAAAACATCCGAAGCACCTGCTCGCGATGGATCTAACATGACTTTATTATAGCTTTGTTGTGCCCATGCTTGACCACTAACATCCTTACTTAAATCAGCTGCAAAAAATTCAACATTCGTTAAATTATTTAATTGAGCATTGTCTTTAGCATGATTAACCAAAGGTTGATCACCTTCAACACCAACTACATGACCTGCTTTAGTCGCAATAGGCAAAGTAAAGTTACCTAGCCCACAAAATAAATCTAAAACGCGATCATTTTCGTTAAAATCCATTTCCTGCATAACGCGGTTAATCATTTTACGATTAATTTCATAGTTCACTTGCGTAAACATTGCAGGTTTAAAGCGGAAATGCACACCTTGATCTGGCAAAGAATATGTAAGCATAACTTCTGGTTCACCTTCAATTGGCACAATCGTATCGGGTCCTTTAGACTGTAAACACAGAGAAATTTTATGCTCATGCCCAAAAGCACGCATAATTTCTTTATCTTCAGCTGTTGCTGGCTCTAAAACACGAAACGCTAAAACACAGTCTTCATCGCCAATGGCGACTTCAATTTGTGGAATCTTATCTTTAATAGTTAATTTCCCTATCATTTCAGATAGAGCCATTAATTTTTCGCCAACAATTGGGTTCATCACTTTGCAGCTTTCAATTTCAGCTAAAAACTGATTACGCCGCTCACGAAACCCCACTAATACGCGGCCTTTTTTTGCTACGTGCTTCACGCCCATACGAGCTTTTTGACGATAACCCCAATGTGGGCCAGTGAGTGGTTCCCATATCTCAGGGATAGTCACTTTGCCTATACGTTGAAACTGATCCACCAATAAAGCTTGCTTAAAGCTTATCTGAGCGGCATCCTCTACATGCTGAAAACTACAGCCGCCACACTTGCCAAAATGTTCACATTTAGCATCAACACGCTCTGGTGCACGCGTGAATAATGTCTCCACTCTACCTTCAGCATAATCTTTACGGCTATCGGTATAAATGAACTCTAGCTCTTCGCCAGGCAAAGCTTCATCAATAAAAACGACTTTGCCATCGACATGAGCCACACCACGGCCATCATGAGCTAAAGATTCAATCGTAACTTTTACTGCTTCTTCGGGTAATTTCTTTTTTCTAGGGGAACGTCTACGTGCCATGTTTTTCTTTTTGAGTTATATAAGTAAATGGGCTACGAACTTAAAATGGTACGTTCACCCTATTTGTAGGGCGGACTGAAGTCCGCCCTACGAGTTATCATCTGTTTCGTCTTAAGTGCGAGGTTAAGCGCAATATACAGCTATAATCGACTGCTAACTGTCATAGTCATTTGATTCTTCTGAGGTTAACTGGGAAATACCCCAGTAGATAAATAACGATCACCACGATCACAAATAATCGCGACTATCGTGGCATTTTCAACTTCTTGGGACAATCTTAAAGCTGCAGCAACAGCTCCACCTGATGAAACGCCACCAAAAATACCTTCTTGAGTCGCTAAATCACGCATGGTTTGCTCGGCTGTTTGTTGATCCATATTCATGATTTTATCAACGCGTGTCGCTTGATAGATTTTAGGTAAATATTCTGCTGGCCAACGACGTATACCGGGGATTTTAGCGCCATCTTCAGGCTGTACACCGACTATCTGTATCTCTGGATTTTGCTCTTTCAAAAATTGTGATGTACCCATAATCGTGCCCGTCGTTCCCATAGCACTGACAAAATGGGTAACTTGCCCTTGCGTATCACGCCAAATTTCAGGGCCTGTGCCTTCGTAATGCGCTCTAGGATTATCAGGATTAGAGAACTGATCCAAAATACGCCCTTCACCTTCCGCTTCCATTTTCCTAGCTAAATCGATGGCAGCTTCCATGCTCCCCGCTGCAGGCGTTAATATAATATCTGCACCGTATGCTTTCATAGAGGCGCGGCGCTCAGCACTCATATTATCCGGCATAATTAAGGTTATTTTATAACCTTTAATTGCGGCGGCCATGGCTAATGCAATACCGGTATTGCCACTCGTTGCTTCAATTAAACGGTCGCCCGGCTTAATTTCTCCACGAGCCTCTGCATGCTTAATCATGCTGATAGCAGGACGATCTTTTACCGAGCCAGCGGGGTTATTACCTTCGAGTTTAACTAAAACGGTATTAGAATTTTTCTTAACAAGGCGCTGTAATTTAACCAGCGGGGTATTACCCACAAAGGCTTCAAGAGTTGAATAAGTCATAACAAAAAATTTAAATAACGATAAACAGTAAAGGCAAGAGGGTATAACAAGTTTTTGTGGGAGGGGCTTTAGTCGCGACTTGTATGAAAACGCGGCTAAAGCCCCTCCCACAATGGGTTGCCAAAAAATCCCTACTAACGAGCAAACATGGTCACTAATCCCGCTAATTTAGCCACTTTATCTGAAGTTAATTGATCCCAAGAAAATTGCCATTGCCAGTTGCCTTCAATAGTACCCGGCGTATTCATACGGTCAGCACTGCCTAACTCTAAAATATCTTGCATCGGCACAATCGCTAGATTAGCAACCGAAGAGAAAGCAACGCCAATCAACAAATAAGGCATAGATGCTTGTGAATACCCTAAATAATGATAAATTCTTTGTTTCTCGTGGTCATTTAATGAATTAAACCAGCCTAAAGTTGTATCATTATCATGTGTCCCAGTATAGACAACATAGTTTCGTTCGTAATTATGTGGTAAATACGGATTAGTAGCGGTATCGCCAAAGGCAAATTGTAATATTTTCATGCCTGGCAGATTAAAGCCTGTTCTAAGCGCATCGACTTTTTCAGTAATAATACCTAAATCTTCAGCTACTAGAGGAATATTACCAAATTCTTTTGTTAAAGCGGTTAATAATTCTTTTCCTGGTGCCTCTACCCACGTACCATTAATAGCAGTCTCTTCAGTCGAAGGAATTTCCCACGCGGCTTCAAAACCTCTAAAATGGTCGATACGTAAAATATCAAACATTTCTAATTGGCTCTCTAGGCGTTTTTTCCACCAAGTAAATCTTGTTCTTTTTAGATATTTCCAATCGTAGTGTGGGTTCCCCCAGCGCTGACCTGTTTCAGAAAAATAATCAGGAGGAACGCCTGCAACAACCGACATCTCACCATTATCGTCTAATTTAAAAACCTTACGGTTTGACCAGACATCAGCACTGTCGTAAGAAACAAAAATGGGAATATCACCAAACAATAAAACATTCTTTTCATTGGCATAGGCTTTAAGCGCCATCCATTGTGAATAGAAAATAAATTGCTCAAACTTAATGACTTCTATTGCTAAACTGAGCCTACGACGCGCTTCTTTAATAGACTTAGTATCTCGTTCTTTTAAATCTTTAGGCCATTGACTCCAGCTTTGCCCAGAAAATTCATTATGTAAAGCGACAAATAATGAGAAATCATCTAACCAACTTGCTTTATCTTTACAAAAGTCTAGGTAGGCTTGATTTTCTTGGCTATCGGATAAGTTTACAAAACCTGCATAAGCCTTAGCAATTAGACAATGCAAACTAAAGCTTTTTCCTGCATCACAAGAGTTGCATTGTTCAATTTCTTGTAACCAACCTTTTTCTTTAAGACTTTCAAGGCAAATTAAGGCTGGATTACCTGCATGTGCAGATAAACATTGATAAGGTGAACCATCAGCATGAGGCACTCCTAAGGGTAAAGTTTGCCATACCTTAATCCCTGCATTATGCAGAAAATCGACAAAATTATAGGCTTCCTTACCTAAGTTACCTCCACCGTTATTGTTAGGGAGTGAGGTAATATGCAAGAGTACGCCTGAGCGTCTTTGGGATAATAAATTAATGTCGGTCACAGTGTGTCCTTAAAGAGAGTCACTTAATCAGCGCCTTTGCGCATAGTACCACCCATAGCGGGTGTACCTGAACCTTGAGTAAAAGATAGCGCTAAATAAGCTGGTGTGTCTTCGCCTAGCATATAGTATAAATTAGCTAAATTTAAGCGAAATTGTTTTTCAAAACTGCTGACTGCTTGTCCAGGATTATAATCACCAAACCACCAGAACCAATCCGAACCTTCACAAACGGCCAACTGGAACTCAGCTTCCATAATTTGCATTTTTGATAAGCGCCCTGTCGCTAATACCTTATCAAAAGCCCATTTGACATCCCCCAACATATCCCAGCCACGATTTTTATCAGGATCACCGATCCAAGTTGAAAAAGTGCCGTATACCCAACTTCCCGCCATGAGTTTAGGGAGTTCTTTTACCGTAACTTTGTCTTCTAAACATTCTGAAAATGTCGTTAATTCTATACCAGGATGATTAGCCAGACGTTGATAAAATGCATTCAAAAAATGATAGCCATTATCGGGAAAGTATTCCCATGCATTTTCACCATCCATAATAATTGATACAACACTATCATCAGGTTCATTTTCGGCGATAGATTCTAAATGGTGAATCATATCATTCACGGCATCATCCGCATGCCACTTAGAATACTTAAAGCCAATTAAATCAGATAAGCCATCGTCACGAAAAAAACAGGGGATTTTTGTTCCTTTTACTTGAAAGGGATGATGCACGCCAATATCACTGCCAAGCCCTGATAGGCTTAAACTATTATGTAAGACTTGCCCACCTGTTGCAGTCCACGAGAACCCTGCCTCTTGGATTATTTTTAAAGTAGGTGTACTAATTGCACCTTCTGAAGGCCAGCAACCTTCAGGAGTAAACCCAAAAAAGCGCTTAAAAGTTGCAACGCCTTGCTTAATATGCCATTTCGCTCTTTCTTCTCCACCTGGGTAAGTATCCAGCTCGGGGAGCGGTGCTCCTGGCATTGCTTCATGAGTGGATTTTATATCTAAAAGTAAAGGTAAAATTGGGTGAGCATAAGGCGTGACTGAAAGTTCAATACGACCTTTTGTTGCTAAAGCTTTATAGCGGCAAATTACTTTAGATAATAATTCACCAATGATTTCTACCATTTCCAAGCGGTCATGCAAGGTGAAGTTTCTTTCTTTGGCAATTAATCGCTGTACTCTAGTATCTGACAGTTTGACCGTTTCACCCATCCAGGCAAGGTGATACCAAACTAAAAAATCATCTATAAACTGCGAATTAATATACTGCATGGCATCAGCATGACTTTGCACCCATTCTGCCATTTGTACCAAGTTTTTAAACGCTGGGTATCGATCAATCTGACGTTCACGATTGGCACGCATACAATTATTAATTAGCTCTTGCCGCTCATCAATACTAGCTGGAATTGCTGAAGTTGCAAGGGCAGCTAATAAAGGATCTTTCATTTCAATGTGATCATGCAAGAAACAATTAACTTGTTTTGCATAATCTTCAATTTGCTCCAATAAAATAGGTGCAAAATTGACCACAGCTTTAGCGTTAGGCTCTGCTTCTAAATGCGCAACCATATCTACATAGTCTTTGATGACATGTAGATAGGTCCACGGCAGTTGAAACTCACCTGTTTGTAAATCTCGGTACTCTGGCTGATGCATATGCCAGCATAAAACGAGCTTCAATTTTTTCTTATCTGACATAGTGTCGTCTTTGTCCCAACATATCTGGAGTAACTAAGACAACGCCGCCAGGACTTACATGAAAGCGCCGTTCATCTTCTGCTCTGTCTTCACCAATAACCGTTCCTTCTGGTACTTGACAGCCTTTTTCAATAATCGCTTTAGTAATACGACAGTGCCGCGCGACATTGACTTCAGGTAACAGTAATGAATCTTGAATCGTACTATAAGAGTTGACGCGAACCTCTGAGAACAATAGCGAATGTCGAATGGTTGACCCAGAGATAACACAGCCTCCAGAAACCATCGAATCAACGGCTTGACCGCGCCTATCGTCATCATCAAAAACAAATTTTGCTGGCGGTGTTTGCACTTGATGCGTCCAAATAGGCCAGGTTTGGTCATATAGGTTAAGGTCAGGTTTAACACCGATTAACTCCATATTAGCAGACCAATAAGCATCGATAGTACCCACATCACGCCAGTAACTTTGTTCGCCACTTTGTAAATCTAAAAAAGGGTAAGCATTGACGTTATGGTCTTTAATAACAGAAGGAATAATATCATGACCAAAATCATGTGTAGACCCTTCAGTATCAGCATCCTTTAGCAGTTGTTCAAATAAAAAATCAGTATTGAATATATAAATCCCCATTGAAGCTAAAGCTCTATCTGATTTATTCGGCATAGTCGGTGGATTAGCTGGTTTTTCAACAAAAGCTTTTACGCGTCTGTTTTCATCAACCGCCATTACGCCAAAATCTTTAGCTTCTTCTAAAGAAACCTCCAAACAACCAATCGTTAAATCGGCATTTTGCTCAACGTGATCCGCCAACATTGCGCCATAATCCATTTTATAAATATGATCACCCGCCAAAATAACAATATGATCAGGCGCGCGACTACGTAATATATCGATATTTTGGTAAATAGCATCTGCTGTACCTTGGTACCAAGAGGCTTCATCATGCCTTTGTTGTGCCGGCATTAAATCAACATACTCACCAAACTCACCACGCAAAAAACCCCAGCCTTGCTGTATATGTCGAATTAAGGAATCTGACTTATATTGCGTTAAAACACCAACTTTACGAATGCCCGAATTAATACAATTTGATAAAGGAAAATCGATAATACGAAACTTCCCACCAAAAGGAACCGCAGGCTTGGCACGCCAATCAGTCATATTTTTTAATCGGGAGCCACGACCGCCAGCTAGAATTAAAGCGATAGTATTACGTGTTAAATGACTGACAAAGCGGTCATGATGTTGTGATTTTTCGTATGACATAGATTTCCTCTTTTATTAAATAGGCTATTACATTTGAGCTTTAATTTGTTACTATTCTAAGAAAACTAATTCTACTATACCTGAGGCATTGCAAAATGAACAAGCTAAACAAGCCAACAAAAATAAATCCGCTTGATTCTGAATTGTTAAAAATATCTGAAGCAAAGCATCATGATCCATTTTCTATCCTTGGACGGCATACAAAAAATGCTAAAACGACCGTCACAATTTATTTGCCTTATGCTGAATCCGTAGAAATTTCTGACCCTAAAATTCAGCTGCAACGTATACCTGATACAGATTTTTTTCAAGCCAGTATTATAGATGACAAAGCATTACCACAATATTACCAGTTAAAATATATCGATAAAGCCGGCAATAAACACACGCAATATGACCCCTATTCTTTCGGGTCTCAGCTTCCTGAATTTGATCAACACTTATTTTCTGAAGGCCGACACTGGCATATTTATAAAAAATTAGGCGCTCATTTACACGCGGTTGATGGCATCGAAGGTGTGTTATTTACCGTTTGGGCTCCTAATGCGGGTCGTGTCAGTGTTGTTGCTGGATTTAATTCTTGGGATGGTCGCTGTCATCCCATGCGTATTTTGGGCGGTAGCGGTATATGGGAAATTTTTATCCCAGGGATAGCGGTTGGCTGCTTATATAAATATGAAATACTGAACCGCAATACCAACCAAATTTCAGTTAAAACTGATCCTTATGCACAACAGTTTGAGTTCCGCCCACAAACAGCCTCAGTCGTTATCGATGAAGCTCAATATACTTGGAGCGATGAAGCTTGGATGACTAAACGTCCTAAGCATGATTGGTTGCATGAAGCCATGTCAACTTACGAAGTGCATCTAGGGTCATGGAAGCGCGATGCACAAGGAAACTTCCTTAATTATCGTGATCTTGCACATGAATTAGTCGATTATGTTGTCTATATGGGTTTCACTCATATTGAACTTTTACCAATTACTGAGCACCCACTTGATGCCTCATGGGGTTACCAGACAACCGGCTACTTTGCACCGACCAGTCGCCATGGTAGTTCAGAT
>CBDVDU010000093.1:0-8533 GCA_965372825.1 uncultured Gammaproteobacteria bacterium
GGTACGAATAAATTCGAACCTACAAAAACGTTTTGTAATTATGCCTCGGTACTTAAAAAGTAACTGATCTTATTTTAGGTAAGTTTTTACTGGCAATACCCGTGCGGGAGCGAGAAAATCGGTCTGAAGCCGCTGCTTTGGAAAATCAGAAGCTCCTCAATCAACCTAGCGCCCAATCTTATTCACAATAAAAGATTTCATCTTATAGCTCAGCTTTTCTTTTTCCTCTAGCTCCGTCAACCTTTGCTGCTCATTCGCTCTCACAAGAAACTCTTGTTCTTCGTTATGCTTAATGGACTGTAATTTATTACGCAACTTATCCCTGTATTCATCCGTAATATCCAAGCGAATAAACTCGCTATCTTTACGCAGTAAATAACGCGCTAAAGTATCTAAAAAGGCATCATCAATATCTTCTACTTGCCACAATTCTGCATACACAGAAAAATTAGTATGGTTATTCACCATGACTTTAATCTGCGACTGCTCGTAATCTACTTCAAAACGTACACGCACCGGTATTTTCTTAATCAGTACAAATCTAGCTGACTCTTCACCACCCACACCGCCGAGCCTGTACATCTTTGAAGGAATTCGCTTAGCATGTAAAAAAGCATTTTCCTGTTCAATCGCCGATTTAGTCTGCACGTTATATTCAAACTCACCCTTACCGATGCAATAAAAAGTAAGGTTAATTTGCATTAACTTTTCGAAATCAGAAAACCCGCCATATCCATCAGTATTAATCTTATACTCTTTTTGCATCAGCGTACCTAAGCGTGGAAAGCGATCACTGTAACTTTCCACTTGTATAGGTACGTCAAGATAATTCAAATGCGCGACTAACTCTTGCAAGTATTTAAAAACTTGCTGCATTTTAGGTAAAATTTTCGTTTTATAGTGCTTATCTCGAAGCGCTTGCTGGTCAACAGTTTGCTGTTCGGATAATTTTTTTTGATCAGCTTCTTTTCTTAATTGATCAAGAACGCCCATCACTACGCACCTAATCTTTGCCTAAATGCCTCATACATCAATACCCCAGCAGCAACCGAGACATTTAAACTATCAACACTACCTTGCATAGGAATTTTGACCAAGAAATCACATTGCTCACGCGTTAAGCGACGCATGCCTTTTTCTTCAGCCCCCATCACTAAAGCCAAGGGCATATTAATATCAGTTTCATAAATGGTTTTATCAGCTTCACCAGCCGCACCAACTACCCAGATACCCTGCTCTTTTAACCAAGCAATCGTACGGCTAATATTAGTTACCTGATAAACCGGCACGGTTTCCGCTGCGCCACTGGCGACCTTACAGACTGTCGGCGTAATCCCTACCGCCTGATCTTTAGTTACAATCACGCCTTGCACACCCGCCGCATCCGCAGTACGCAAACAAGCGCCTAAATTATGCGGATCTTGAATATGATCTAAAATTAACCAAAACGGCACTTGCTTGGCGCTTTCCACTACCGATTTCAAATCATTTTCAGAGCGCATCGCGGGCATTTCTACTTCTAAAATAATGCCTTGATGGTTTGCGCCTTTAGACAAGCTATCCAATTGCTTGCGATCCGCTTTCTGAATATTAATATTTTTTTGACCCAAGCCTTTAACTAAGCCCTGCAAACGCTCATCTTGTCTTTTTTGATCCACCCAAGCTTGATTAATTTTTTCAGGTGAATAATCTAATGCTGACTGCGCTGCATGCACGCCAAAAATCTTTGCTAAACTCATTTATGAACCTTCTTCTTCGCTACCTTAGCTTTATGATTTGGCTTTTTGTGTTTTGTTTTCTTTCTGTCTTATTTCTTTTCTGATTTTTCCTGCTTATCAACTACCGGAGCCCGTGCCGTTGTTTTTCTTTGCTGGCCTAATAATTCAAAATCAATCTTCTTATCATCTAAATTAACGCCGGCAACCACAATATTCACTGCATCGCCTAAGCGATAATTTACACCTGTCCGTTCGCCCTTCAACTGATGACTTAATGGGTCAAACTTAAAAAAGTCCTGCCCTAAAGCAGTCACATGCACCAAGCCCTCAACATACAAATCAACCAACTCAACAAATAAGCCAAAACCCGTTACCGCAGAAATAATCCCTGGAAAGGTTTCGCCAATTTTATCTTGCATAAATTCACACTTCAACCAACTAACTACATCACGCGTAGCATCATCAGCTCTTCGCTCATTAGATGAGCAATGTTCACCTAAAGTCGTAATTTCTGGAAAGCCACAATAAAAACTTTCTGGTGATTTTCCCTGTAGGCAGTGACGAATTGCACGATGCACCATCAAATCAGGATAACGACGAATCGGTGAAGTGAAATGCGTATAAGCATCTAAAGCCAAACCAAAATGACCTTTTTTCTCAGGACTATAAACCGCCTGCGACATAGAGCGTAATAACACCGTCTGAATTAAATGCGCATCTGGCCGACCTTTAATCGTGCTAGTTAAGTGCATATAATCTACTGGCGTTGGTTTATCACCACCGCCCATATGCAAGCCCACTTCACCCAAAAAGGTTTTTAAATTCTTAATTTTTTCTTCTGAAGGCCCTTCATGAATACGCAATAAACGTGGCATCTTTTTACGGTTCAAATAACGCGCCGCCGCACTGTTTGCCGCAATCATAAACTCTTCAATTAGCTTATGTGCATCATTCCGTTGGGTAGGGATAATTTTTTCAATTTTACGGTCTTCACCAAAAATAATCTGCGTATCTTGAGTGTCAAAATCCATCGCACCACGCACCTCACGCTGCCCACGCATCGCTTTATACAGAGCGTACATTTCTTCTAAATGCGGCAATACATCTTTGTATTTTTTCTTTAACTTGGCATGACCATGCTCTAACATCTCCGAAACCTTATTGTAGGTTAAGCGAGCATGCGAACGCATCACGGCATCAAAAAACTTGGTGCGCGTCACTTGTCCTTGTTCGTTAATGATCATCTCACAGACCATACACAAACGATCTTCATCAGGGTTAATCGAACATAAGCCGTTGGATAAAATTTCCGGCAACATAGGAATAACTTGCTCGGGAAAGTACACCGAAGTACTACGATTTTTCGCCTCAATATCTAGCGCTGTGCCCTGCTGTACATAGTGAGACACATCAGCAATAGCAACTAACAGCTTCCAGCCTTTGGACGTTTTACTACAAAATACCGCATCATCAAAATCGCGCGCATCTTCACCATCAATAGTGACTAATGGCACATCACGCAAATCAACGCGACCTTCTTTTGCCTCTTCGGCAACCACTTTTTTCAGTGGTTTAACTTGTTTTAAGACCGCTTCAGGCCACTCATTAGGTAACTCATAAGTACGTATTGCGACATCGATCTCCATACCCGGAGCCATATGAGCGCCCAATACTTCAGTAATTTTACCTATAGGCTGACGACGAGACGTTGGCTGTTCGGTAATAGTAGCCACCACCATGTCGCCTTTTTTAGCGCCATGATCTTCACCTTTAGTAATCAAAACATTTTGCGTGATTTTCTTATTGTCTGGCTTAACAAACTGTACGCCATGCTCGTTAATAAAATGCCCGACAACCTGATGCGTATTACGCTCTAAAACCTCAACAATCTTACCTTCTCTACGCCCTTTTCTATCCACACCTGAAACGCGCACCAAAGCACGGTCATTGTGTAAGACTTGATTCATTTCTCGCGGGGACATAAATAAATCCTCCCCACCACCTTCATCAGGCTTTAAAAAACCAAAACCATCAGGATAACTTAAAATGCGTCCAGCTATTAAATCTTGCTTATCGACCAAACAATATTGCTGACGGCGATTAAATAAAACCTGACCATCACGTTCCATCGCACGCATACGGCGGCGCAAAGCTTCTAGCTGATCTTCAGACTCCAATGAAAATGACTCAGCAATTTGCTTCCGCCCTATAGGTTTACCGCGCTGTTCAATCAATTGTAAAATCAATTCTCGGCTTGGAATAGGCTGCTCGTATTTAGCCGCCTCACGCTGCGCATAAGGGTCGGCAATCGTACTGAAATCGATATTCTTGTCTGAGGATTCGCTCATAATTTTAACTTTATTTTTATTCAAACTTCTTTCTTTTCATGATTATTTTATTCATCATAACGCAAGATACGCGCACTGAGTAATAGTTTTCCCTTAATCCACACTAGATATAGCGCCAATTCAACAAAAGTTAAAACAGGCTTAGCTGTGTAGGGTTTATTAAGACGCGGTACAATGCCCGCTAAATAACTATATTATTCTTATCCATTAAGGTAACTTCATGAATTTACTCGTTCGTAACATCGCACGCACTCTAACAGAAGCAGATCTTCTCGCATTATTTGAACCTTACGGTAGCGTACAATCTTGCGCTTTAGTCATGAACAAAGAAAGCGGGCTATCCAAAGGTTTTGGTTTTGTCGAAATGCCTAAAGTAGGCGAGGCTAAAGCCGCCATGCTGGGCCTTAATGGTAAAGATATAGATGGCAGTAAACTGCGCGTTAAAAAAGCTGAAAACAAGACCGAAGCCAAGCAAGCAGACCAAGACTAAAAAACCACCATGACCACTGATCAAGAAAAAAAACGTGTCAATCAAGACCCGCTACATGGGATCACTTTAAAAGAGATTATGATCCAATTGTTCGAGAAATATGGCTGGGAAGAGCTGGGGCTGCGCGTTAAAATCAAGTGTTTTACAGACAACCCAAGCATTACTTCTAGCTTGAAGTTTCTGCGTAAAACACCCTGGGCGCGTAAAGAAGTTGAAGCGCTTTACCTAGACACTCAATGGCAAACTGAAGATGTTTGGGCTAAGGCACGCAATCGCGATAAAAAATAAAGATTTGGTGGGAGTGACTTTAGCCGTGATTTCATACAAGTCGCGGCTAAAAGCCCCTCCCACACAACCATAGGTATCTACACAAGTCTAAAAGCTTTCTCCAGAGGGAGAAGGTTGGATGAGGGGAATAAGAAAAAGCCTTGGTTTTATTCTCCTCACCCCAACCCTCTCCAACAGGAGAGGGAGCTATCCTCACTTACAACTCGTTGTATTTTAATGTAAAAAAGCTATGTAGATACCTATGCCCCACAACGTAACATCAGTTATTTAATCACAACGCCCCACTTATTAAGCCACAGGAAACATCATGACTTCTGGTTTTCTCAATACCACCTTACTCATCTGTCAATTTGAGCTAAAAAGGCTATTTACTACACGTAAAGGGCTGATCTATCTTATTACTTTCGCCATAGTCTGGTATTTTATTTTGCTCTACCCAATTCGCTTTTCCGCAGATCTATTTGCACAAAATCAAAACTCAACGCAAGGCAGTAATTTTTTTGAATTTATCGGCTTTGGCGCCTTACTCAATTGGCAAATACCCGAATTTGGCGTGTACTGGCGCTTTGCTTTAGTGATGTTTCCTTTGCTGTGTATTACTATTGCTTCCGATCAAAGCTGTTCCGATAGAGAACGTGGCACTTTACGCTTTCTAAGTTTACGTGCCAGCCGCGACAGTCTATTTTTTGGTCGCTTTGCAGGCGTCATGACGATTCAAACACTGTTAATCTTAGTCACAGTGCTAACTACATTAATATTAGCCATTTATCGCGACATCAATTTATTGCCGGTTGCCTTAAATAGCGCGAGCGCAATTGCCGTTAATTTGATCTTAGTGCTACTGCCTTTTACCGCGATGATGGCCGCCTTATCGGCCAGCGTTAAATCAGCTAGACAAGCCACAGTTTGGGCTATTCTAATCTGGAGCTTTCTAGCAGGAATCATTAGTGGCCTATCTTATTACCTACCAGCACTAGCTGTTTTAAAAATTCTGATCCCAGGCTACCAAATGGCTGATTTATCTCAACTAGCAGAATGGCAAACCTTAGAGCTGGCTTACATCCCCTTACTACAGTCCCTAGTTTTTCTAAGCATCGGACGCTGGATTATGTCGAGACAAAGTTTATGAGTAATAGCCCAATGATACACTGCCACAACCTTAGCCATTCTTACTCCGGTAAAGTAGCACTGAATAAGGTTAATTTTGAACTAGCAACAGGTGAACCGATAGGTTTAGTCGGCCCTAATGGCGCTGGTAAAACCACTCTACTCAGTATACTTTGTGGTTTTATACACCCCACATCGGGCTCGGCAAGCCTATTTGGACATAAACCTGGAGCATCAGCATTAAACGGCAGAGTCTCTGCCCTGCCACAGGATGCAAGATTAGATCCTAGCTTTACGATTGGCGATCAACTCAACTTTTATGCTCGCTTACAAGGCTTAAGCTCGCAACAAGCTCAGCATGAAACTATCCGCGTTTTAGATGCCGTCGCACTGAAAGATTCGATCCAAGAAAAGCCAGATACGCTCAGTCATGGTATGGCTAAACGCGTGGCCATTGCCCAAGCTCTTATTGGCAGCCCAGAATTAATTTTATTAGATGAACCCACTGCTGGCTTAGATCCAGTCAACACACGCAATATTCGCTCTATTATTTCTGAATTATCACCCGCAACCACCTTTATTATCAGCTCACATGATCTCGCCGAACTAGGCCGCCTATGCCAGCAAATATTATTGCTAGAAAATGGCAATATGAGCAGTATGCAGCTCAACGCTTCAGAGCAAGACAGCCCCACCCGGTTTATAACCCTGCAAATGGAATCCTGCCCTGCAACAGAATTAATGAGTAAATTAAAGAGTCTAGCTGGCGTGCTACTGGTTTCTAATCCACAAAAGAATGAGTTTATTATCGAATATAACCCAGTCATCGAATCTAAAATGGATATAAAAATCCTTACTTGTCTAATGGGTAACAACTGGCACTATCGCCAATTTAGCCAAGGTAAAACTTTAGAAGAGAAGTTGTTTTTTAAGGGGTAGACGAGAGTTGCTCTGCTATAGGTTTTTGACTATCATGTACGGTTATTTCGTACTTAAAAGGAGCTATGTGATGGACACTATCAGTGTAAATAGATTCAGAGATAATTTAAAAAGCTTTGTAGAACAAGCTATTAATCAGCACACTCCCATCAAAGTAACACGCCGAAATGGGGAAGATTTTGTTGTTATAAGTGCTGACGACTGGGAACGTGAACAAGAAACATTGTATATTTTACAAAATACCAACTTAATGCAGCAGATTGTCGCCTCCAGCAACTCCCACGCAAACAATGCAGGCTACCAACCAACTATCAGAGAGCTCGATGAGATCACTGACATTTGAAGGCAACACTTGGGCGACTTATGAAGAGCTGAGACTAAAAGATAAAAAGCTGCATAAGTCTCTATGCCGCATATTAAAAGAAATGCTCCGCGATGATCCCTCCATCGGAACAGGCAAACCTGAACCCTTAAAACACAAGCTCTCTGGCTTATGGTCTCGCCGTATCAGCCAGAAAGATCGGGTGATTTATAAATATGACAATGACACTATTTATATTTTTGCGATAGGTGGACACTACGATCAGTTTTAAACAAATCTGGTCTTTGCTTACTCATTATTTCAACGAATCAAGCATCGCACTATCCGTGCTCTTAATATCAATAAACAATGTCATTATTTACTCTTCTTTCTCGTCCCACAGTTGCATCAACTGACTCGCTGCAATCGCCAATACACAATAAGTAGCAAAAAAATAAAACCCAGACTCGAGTCTAGCGCTCATTTGTATAGCATTGATCTCTTGAGCATTAGCATTCACAGTAAAAAAAGTCACCAAAATAGCCATAAAAAACACATCTGACATAGACCATTTACTCAACACGCTACTGATATTTAACAAATCATTTCTCGTCTTTCCCGATGCTAAAAATAAAGCTATCAAGTTAAGCATGATTTTAATAAAGGGGATAATAATGCCGAATAAACCAATCAATAGCCCTACGATAATATAGTCATGAGTAATCAGATCAGACATTGTTACCCATAAACTACGAGTTGACTCAAAGGCTGTAATAGAACCTTCAAAATGAACATCACGAATAACTGAGCGCACTATATTTTGCATAATATCATTGCTTTGCTGTGTCGAAGGTAAAAGCTCTTGCGCTGCAATATCAAATAATTCTTGCTTATTGATCTCAGCCTTAATGGTCATAAAAGGCTGGATAATACCGGGAATTAAAAAGCCAATAGACAAAACAAACAGGATCGCGGGGAAGTATTTTTTCATGGGATAGTTTTATATTTTGGGTGGAGTAGCGCTAGCGTTTTCCACCATAGGTAACAAGCCAACCGTCGGCTGCAAGCGATATGTCGGAAATCACTATACTCTTCCAGTTCACCTTAAATATGCTTTACGTAATCAATGGTGGGCAAAAGAACGCTACCCAACACAACTATATCCACCTTACGAGTTATAGCCGTAGAAATCAATTGAAGTACAGAAGTACGTACCTATACAATGTATTTAAAAAATTAATCTATTTAGGTGAATATTATGGAGACAATGAGTTATACAGCATTTCAAGGTCATTTATCGAGTGCGCTTGATAAAGTTAATGATGATCATATTCCCATTTTA
>CBDVDU010000094.1:0-8387 GCA_965372825.1 uncultured Gammaproteobacteria bacterium
TAATATCCTGACCTTTTGCCCGGTTTCCCCACAGTATTGACCGGTAAATCAGGCACATTTGCCTGCTATCCAATTTATCCTGTCAAGTTGACCTGATAGTTGATATTATCCGATTAATCAGGAAAACTAACGTTTAAAATAATTCTTTTTAATAGCTATGTCAATCTTAAATTCCGAAAAAATCCTGTTGGAGGAAACAACCAGCACGGTATTAGCGGTATTAGACTTGATTGATATTTCGTACTCTGTGTGACCCCATGTTATTTAATTTCCGGTTCCTAAACAGAGTTTCATCTACAGCTTATCGTGTCCACGCTTAAACAAATCATTATCAGTAATCGGCGGCACATCAGAAAAATCTTCCTTAATAAATTTCGTACCTAGGGCGTAGCTGCGGAATTGACGAGGGTTATCAATCAGCCAGCTTTTATAAGCTTGAACTAAGCCGGCCTTATCAACCGTTTTAACGGCTGCGGCAATGCGTTCTTGTGTGTCAAAATCGTCGTTTTTACGGTCAATTTCTAGCCAGTTTCTATAGCTGCGCTTCTGTAAGTTTTTATCCTTTTCTAGGAGGTGGGTGATTAAACCTGTTTTATAGGTTTCTAATTCTTCTGTGGGTAGGTTTTCTAAATCTTGTAGAAAAGCAGTAATAAAGGTTTTAATGCGGCTTTCTATTTCAATCGCAGAAATAACTGGCGATTGTAGGATAAAAATCATGCCGGGCACATCTTTCATTGGTAATGCGGCTGCACCAAGGTTATAGCCTAATTGTTGGCGGGTGCGTAAATCAGCAAAGAAAGCCGAAGATATAACACGTCCTAATAATTGCATTTTCGCTTGCGCGGCTATTGATTTGTCTGGCCCCTGGAAATAAAGTGCTAAAGCGGCATCTTGATTGTCGATGTTCAGGTGGTGTGCATTTAAAGAGTTTTCTTTGAGTTGAATAATTTTAGCCGCTGGAACTTGAAGTTTTTCCTTCGATAAAACAAGCTGGGCGTGAATAAAGTCTGCAATCTTCTGGGTTTCTTGCGCTGTGGTATTGCCTTGAATTAACAGTGTTGCTTGTAATTGCTTTAAAAATTGTGCGGAAAATTCGATGAGATCTTGTTCGGTTAATGTGCTTAGCGCCGTTAATTTTTGCTCATTAGTCCAGCGGTTTTCGACTAAGGTGCGCTTAATATCAGCAAGAATTTGTTGAAAGGGTTGTTGTTTCTGCGCATTGCTTAAGCTTTGTTGAAAACGATTTTTTAAGATGGTGAACCGCTGTTTTGTTATTTCAGGATTTTTGAGTGCTTCGACAATACGCTCAAGGAGTATCGGTTGTTTTTGATCATAGCCTGATAAGGAAATGCTTAAACCTCGCTCGGTTGCATAAATAGAGTAGTGCAACCCCGCTAAGTTAGCAGGGTAAGCGTAGCTATTCAGTTGTTTGCTAATAATAGAAGCTAATAGGGAGCTTAGCAGTGCATCGTGTGGGGATTTGTTGGCAATAGGCGAATGTAGGGCTAGAAAAAGATTGCTACGAGGCACATTAAAGCTCGTATCTAATTGGTGCCATACTTGCATGTCATTGCTTTGTGGAATCAACTGCGGGTGTGTTGCTTCTGTCGCTGCTTTTTTTAATTCCAGTTGATCCGGGATAAAAGGATTAGGAACAGGTAGCTTTAATGATGGGTTGATTGGGGAGCTGGACCAGCGCGTTATTAGTTCAGGTGTAATCGGATTTATCGCATAATCCACATGATAGTTTTTTTCTGTCTGATCGGTGCTGGCATCTTGGCTAGTTAGGGAGATAAGCACGCGTTCTGGGGTTAATAGTTGTAACAGAGACTGTGTGAGTTCGGGTTCGCTATGCTCCATAAGGTAAGTGCCGCGCAGTACATCTTGTGGTGCGTAATACTGTAGATTACGAGCAAGGTCAGTTACGGTATGGCTGGCATTGCGTTTTTCTTGGTAACGAAATTTTAATCGCGCTTGTTGCTGTTGTTCTGCATATAGCCATTGCTGTATCTCGGTCTGTTGCAAAAGGCGGATGTATTGAAAAACAATATCAGTAATATCGTCAACATGCTTTAGTCCTGCATGGGTCAGATTAGCGGCAATATAGAGGCCTGATTCTTGGGCGTTATTGCTAAAACCAGCGGACGTGCTCAGCTCATCCGCCCAGCCTTTCTCTTTTAATAGAGCAATAATGCTGCCTTCACCTTCATGACCTAGTAAAGATTGAAAATACGCGCTTGGTTTGGTGCGGTAGTGCGATTGCACTTCTGGCAGGGTAAACATAAAGCTTAATTCACGTTTTTCCTGTAAAGATTTAATACTAATTTTCTGTGCCATTTGTGCTTTATTGAGTAATGGCTCGGTAAAAAATTCTTTAGAGCTGTGCTGGTTGGGAATAGCGGAAAACTTATCTGTCACCCATTTTTTTAAAACGGGCAGAGGTTCATTGGCTAAAACCACTAAGCGCATTAAATTCGCTGAGTAATGCTGTTTATAAAAGCGTAGCAAATCATCACGAACGGGTTGTTGGGGTCTATCTGCTAAAGTTTCTAAATTGCCGACGCTAAATTTTGCATAGGGACTTTTAGGGTTGAATGCTTGTTGCATAGCCGCATAAAATCGGCGATTTTCAGTTTTTATTTTGCCTAAATACTCTGAATGCACCGCGTTTTTCTCGCGCTCAACAAATTCAGGGTTAAATAAAGGAGCAGTAAAGAACTGACTGAAACGATCCAGCATTGGCTCTAAGGAAGCATTTTCTATATCGAAAAAATAGTTGGTATGTTCCTTTGCAGTAAAAGCGTTTCTGGAGCCGCCATGTTGAGCAATAAAGGTTTGATATTCGTCTGGGTCAGGATATTTCTCAGTGCCCAGAAATAGCATATGCTCTAAGAAATGAGCGAGCCCCGCGCGATCTTCTGGGTCGCTAGCGCTGCCGATAAAAACATCTAAAGACGCGGCGGCTTTGTCGCTATCTGGATCAGAGATAATAAGCACTTGTAACTCATTATCTAAAGTGAACGCTTGATATTGTCGGTTATCATTTTGGCTTTGAATGATTTCGGTAGATTCCATTAACTGTGTATTTTTCAGGGTAGGGGAGGTTAAGCTACAAGCGGCACAGAGTAGAGCTGGCACAAAAATAAAAGGTTTTAACAAAGTATGCATGTTATATCGAATTAGTTAATTTAAGCTGACTAAAGCCGCCGTTAGGGGTGCGCAAATTGGTTACTTGACCTTGATAAATACGGGCGCAAGCGGCGAGAATGGTGTGTCGATAAACAAATAGCCGAAAATCGGTTTTAAATTGTGTGTCATCGCTGGTACTGGTAATGGAGGGCTTAATGCGCTCTTGTACTAAAGTTGTTTGTGGGTCAAAGCTATTGAATTTACCTTTGGTTAATTTTTCACCTATATACACACCTCGACTGGCGTAACTGGTCGTTGGCTTAAAAACTAATTTTTTACGCCTAGACCATAAAGTATCTTGATCTAATGAATGCAATAGTTGCGTTTTAGGAATAGCTTGTTGTAGGCGTTGGGCTATTTTAGGCTTGAGTAAGTCACTTAAAAGGGGAGTCTGTGACCAATCGACCATGCGTTGTTTATCGGCTAACAGGCCATAGACGCGAGGATTGGGGCTTAAGCAAACGGACTGCTCTTGCCATGCTTGAGCGATAACTTGCATTTCCAGTGTGTTTAAATAAAAGTCGCAATGACGATTATAAATAAGGTCTATGTGTTGCCCTTTATAATAGAGTCCTGAGTTGCTTGCTTCAATTTCACTGGGGTCAATAATAACGCAATCTATTCCTGCTTGTTTAAACAGCCACGCAAAGGCTTGCATTTCTGAATACAGAAACTGTTGCTCAGGCGCTTGATCAACAATGGCAATGAGTTTAGGCCTGGCCTGTGAGTCTTTAGTAAAAAGCTGGTATTCCTGAATAAATGTGGCGAGTAAGCGCTGGGCTAATTTATCGGGAAGTGCTTGATTGAGTGGGCTTTCAATGCCGCAAGCAAACCATAAACCGCCAGCATTAGTATTAACCTCAATTAATTTAACCTCTTGGGTATCTGTGACATGAAAATCGTAGCCCATCAATATCGAATAATTTTTCGCTTGAACGTGTGCAGAGTTAGTCAGTTCGGGGAGTTTGTCTGGGTATTGAGGGTTTTCGCTGAGATTTTGTAAGTCATGTACGACGCGAATCATCTGTTTGAGAGCGTGGCGCGATAAGTTGACTGTATGTGGGCTGACGCCTTGTTGTGTATTATCCATATTGCTCGGTATTTTTACATGGAAGTGTCTTAAATAAAATATCTGATTGGTGTCCTAGGTTTTTCTTTTTAGAGAGACTGTAAATACTATACAATAGACTGCATTTAATTTTAGCGCTTTATAACGATATTACTCATGACTAATCCGGATCAGAACAGTTCAAAAGTACGTAGTCGTGGCATTTACTTATTGCCTAATTTGTTTACTACCGCGGCCTTGTTTTCAGGTTTTTATGCGATCGCTTCTGCTATTAGTGGGCGCTATGAGACCGCGGCTATTTTAATCTTTGTTTCTTTGGTGCTTGATGGACTGGATGGTCGAGTGGCAAGGATGACCAATACCCAAAGTGACTTTGGCGCTGAATATGACAGCATGGCGGATATGATTTCATTTGGTGCTGCCCCGGCTATTGTCATGTATTTATGGTCCTTGTCCTTCTTAGGGCAAGTGGGTTTAATTGGCGCATTTGTACATTTAGCCGGTGGTGCTTTGCGTTTAGCGCGTTTTAATACGCAACTTGCGACACAAGATAAAAATTATTTTCAGGGTTTACCAAGCCCAGCTGCTGCCGCTCTTTTGGCTGGTTTAGTATGGGTTAGTGAAAAATACCAATACGGTATGGAAAATTTACCTTGGCTAGTGCTCATTTTAACGGTTACGACAGGCTTATTAATGGTCAGTAACTTTCGTTACCACAGCTTTAAAGATATTAACTTTAAAGGTAAAGTGCCTTTTGTTGTGATGATTTTTGTGATGTTAGGTTTTGCTATTACCTTGTCTAATCCAGCGACTATATTATGTTTGTTTTTCTTCGGTTATGCTTTGTCAGGGCCTATCGTGACGATCGTCTTGATGCGTCGTAAGCGCCAGCAATCGCGTAGCAATCAGTCATAATAGTTAATGAACTCTATAATAGATTTAAAACATAAAGGGATGGTCAGCAATAGCTTTGTTTGTGTCTCTGTAGGCGCGCAGATAAACAATCTGCCCTAGTGGGCATATTACCTCTTATATTTTCTGATTTTCGCATTTCCTCTATTTTCTACCGTTGGCCTAATAAGGTCAGTGGCTTCCATGAATGGAACTTTTTATGAAAGATAAATTAATAATTTTTGATACTACTTTGCGTGATGGCGAGCAAAGCCCAGGCGCGTCAATGACGCGTGATGAAAAAGTAAGAATTGCCCGTGCGCTAGAACGCTTGAAAGTAGATATTATTGAAGCGGGATTTCCAGCAGCCAGTGAAGGTGATTTTGCTGCGGTACAAGCGGTTGCTGAAGCGGTAAAAAACAGTACGGTATGTGGTCTTTCACGTGCTTTAGATCGAGATATTGACCGAGTGGGTGAGGCATTAAAAGGCGCGGAGCGTTCACGTATTCATACGTTTATTGCAACTTCACCGATTCATATGCAGATGAAGTTAAAAATGTCGCCAGAGCAGGTTATTGAATATGCAGTGAAAGCGGTTAAGCGCGCACGTCAATATACGGATGATGTGGAGTTTTCTGCTGAAGATGCGGGTCGATCTGATGAAGATTTCTTGTGTCGTATTTTAGAGGCTGTGATTGATGCTGGGGCAACTACTTTAAATATTCCTGATACCGTTGGTTATAGTATTCCTTCTGAGTTTGGGGCGACGATTAAGAGTTTAATGCAGCGTATTCCTAATGCAGATAAAGCGATTTTTTCTGTACATTGTCATAATGATTTAGGTATGGCGGTTGCGAATTCCTTATCGGCGGTAATGAATGGTGCGCGTCAAGTTGAGTGTACGATTAACGGTTTGGGTGAGCGCGCGGGTAATGCTTCTTTAGAAGAGGTCGTGATGGCGATTAAAACGCGTCATGATGCTTTTAACTGTGAAACTCGTTTGGATACCAGAGAAATTTTGGCATGTTCAAAATTGGTGTCTAGTATCACTGGTTTTCCTGTGCAGCCGAATAAAGCAATCGTTGGTGCTAATGCTTTTGCACATGAATCAGGGATACATCAAGATGGTGTATTAAAAAATCGTGAAACTTATGAAATTATGCGCGCTGAAGATGTAGGCTGGTCAGCTAATCGTATGGTTTTAGGCAAGCATTCAGGGCGTAATGCGTTTAAAAGTCGTATGACTGAATTAGGTTTTGAATTTCATTCTGAGTCAGAATTAAATGATGCGTTTTATCGTTTTAAGCAATTAGCCGATAAAAAACATGAGATTTTTGATGAAGATTTACAAGCTTTAATTACTGAAGTGAGCGCTGATACCAAAGAGCATTTTAAGTTGATTGCATTAAAAGTCTGCTCAGAAACAGGTGAAACACCTAATTCAACAGTCACTGTTAATGTGGGTGATGATGAATTAACGGGGAGTGCGAAAGGCAGTGGAGCCGTTGATGCGAGTTTAAAGGCGATTGATTCTATTGTTAATTCGGGAGCTACATTGGAGCTTTATTCAGTTAATAATATTACTAACGGTACGGATGCTCAAGGCGATGTTACGGTGAGATTGGCGAAAGGTGGGCGCGTTGTTAATGGTTTAGGTGCGGATACGGATATTGTTATTGCTTCAGCAAAAGCTTATATCAATGCCTTAAATAAACTAGAGCATAAGGGCGTTAAGCAGCATCCTCAGGTTTAAAATTAGCTAGCACAGATTTTGACTTAAACAGGTAGGGCGTGGTTTTACTGCTGTTGACTTAAGCCCTCTCTTGTTGGACGGGGGGGGGTGAGGAGAATAAAATCATGCTTTATAATTCCCCACATCCCAACCTTCTCCCTTTGGAGAAGGAGCTTGTTCTTAAGTCCGCAGTCTTGAGCCGTGGCTAATGTATCTACAAAACTTGTTAAACCTTATATGGATAATGCAACGCGATTACAGTATTTAGCAGCTATGGGCATTGATGTCTGGGTGCCTCGTTATGCTGAAGAGGGTGCTGAAACGCAAGAGCTAGTAACTGATGACCAAGAAGATAACTGGGAAGTTCTAAATGCAGAAATGCGCGCTTGTCAGTTATGTACTCTTAGTGCAACAAGGCAGCAAGTGATCGTTGGCTCGGGCAATCCTCAAGCTGATTGGCTTTGGGTAACTGAAGCACCTAGTTTGGAGGATGAGCAGCAGGACATGCCTTTTGCTGATGGCTCTCGTGAGTTGTTTGATGAAATGCTGCGAGCGATGCAATTAAGCAGGGATGATGTTTTTGTTACGCATATTGTAAAATGCCGGCCAGTAGAAGATCATGATCCAAAAGTCGCAGAATTAAATGCTTGTGCACCATTTTTAGCACGACAAATTAGCTTAGTTCAACCTAAGATAATTATTGCTGTAGGGCGTATTGCTGCGCATCAGTTATTACAAAGTAAAACCAGCTTGGGTGAATTGCGTGAAACAAGTTATGAATTTTCAGGTATTCCTTTAGTTGTGATGTATCATCCCGCTTATTTGCTGCGTAGTCTTACGAAGAAACGTGAGGCTTGGCAGGATATGCAGCGGGCTTTAAGTGTTTTTCCCAAACAATAATAAGAAAAATAATAATGATAAAGCGTGTATTTAACATAGTAAAAGGCTTTGTAACTTATGATGCCGATCGAGAATTTTATGCCAAAGTATTCCCAGATACACTAAATAGAGTAGAGCTTATGCGTTTTCGTAAAATGTTTAAGGCTGATTTGCCTGAAGTGTTGAAAATAGAACATGCTGGATATAATTATCCGTGGGCAGAAGGTATATTTCATGATTGCTTAAAAGCCGCTCATTACGATTGTTGGGTGTGTGAAGACACAGAAAATAAAATGACTGCTTTTTGCATTGTTTCTACGGCTGTTGGTGAAGCAACAGTACTTAACCTGTGTATTGCTCCCGACGAGCGTAAGCAGGGCTTAGGTGTGAAATTTATGCGTCATGTTATTGAAACTGCTCAAGATAGAAAAGCCGAGAGTGTTTTTTTAGAGGTGCGCCCATCAAATACGGGGGCCGTTGCTTTATATGAAAGCTTAGGTTTCAATGAAATAGGTATCCGTCCGGGTTACTATAAAGCAGAAAATGGCGTGCGCGAAGATGCACTGATGATGGCTTATACACTTCTTCCAAGTGAGTAATAAGGTTTAGGCACAATGTGGGAGGGGC
>CBDVDU010000095.1:0-8385 GCA_965372825.1 uncultured Gammaproteobacteria bacterium
GTTTCTATGCTGTTATCTGTATCAGTTTCAGTTTCTACACTGTTATCAGTATCAGTTTTTGTTTTTGTTACATTAACAGTTGTAGTATTATTACTATCTTCAGTTTCAGTGCTGCTATCAGTGCTACTGTCAGCACTGTTATCTACTTTAGATTTAGCATCATCACTTGCCGTACTAGAACCAATCCCTGCGCTATTACCATTAGTTGTAGCTGTATCTGCTACTGGATCTTCCGCATAAGCCGCTGAAGATAAACCCAAAGCAAGAGCTACACTTACTGCCATTATCGTTTTATTGAATTTCATTTTTCCATCTCCTCCAAGAACAAAATTTATGCCAAAAGATTTTTTATAATTTATCTTCTGTCATCACCGATAACTGCAAAAGTTACCTTGGTTTTCATTCTTCTCCGATTCCACTTAAATTTACATAGAAGGAAAATCAAAATTCACTTAAAAATTAAGTTTATTTATCAAAATGAGTTTAAATTTTAGAACAGATGATTGATCGTTCACCAACAATCACATAGAGAAATAGATGGTAAGACAATAAGTTGCGCGATCATAGCAGCGAGGAACGCCACTTGGCGATAAACAAAAAAGGCAGAGCCACACTCACACGCATGACCCTGCCTTACTTTTATAAAGGTAGTCTAAAAAACTAATCGCTAATCAGTCTAATCCTAAATGAGCGCCCTTTTAATTGGCCTTGACCTAATTTTTTCAATGCGATTTGCGTAACTTCACGCTTAACAGCAACATAAGCCCAATTATCAAAAACATTAATTTTACCGACTTGATTACCTGCTACGCCTTGGTCTCCAGTCAAAGCACCCAAAATATCACCGGGGCGTACTTTTTGCTTTTTACCACCTTCAATTTGTAAGGTTGCCATTTCAGGCCCAAATACTGGCGTATCCAAAACATTAATCGACGGTAAAGGCTCACCTTCTATCGCTATATCTAAATAATTACCCAAGGCAATCACTTTATGACTTTCTTTATCGCTAATTAAAGAACAAGCTATGCCTTTACTGCCTGCCCTTCCTGTACGACCAATACGGTGTATATGTATTTCAGGGTCACGCGCAATATGATAATTAATCACCGCATCCAAAGCATCAATATCTAAACCACGCGCCGCAACATCGGTTGCAACTAAGATAGAAACACTTTTATTAGAGAACCTCACCAACGTTTGATCCCTGTCTTTTTGATCCAAATCACCATGCAAAGCCAACACATTAAAACCAAAGTGATGCAGCTCATCTGCTACTTCCTGAGCATCTTTCTTGGTGTTACAAAAGATAACAGTTGATCCTGGCCTATGCTGTAAAAGCAATAAACGCACAGCCGTCAAGCGTTGATCATTATCATCAACTTTATAAAAATGCTGTTTAATGCTCAGCTCATCATGTTTAAATTCAACTTTAACCATAACGGGTTTAAGCATAATACTCTGAGTGATAGACTTTATTTCTTCTGGAAAAGTCGCACTAAATAATAACGTTTGGCGTTGATCAGGCATTAAATCGACAATATCCTCTACCACCTCTTGAAAGCCCATTTCCATCATACGGTCTGCCTCATCCAACACAAAGGTATTCAAATCATCAAGGCGTAAAGTCCCTTTGCGTAAATGTTCATCAACTCGGCCCGGCGTGCCCACCACAATATGTGCGCCATGCTCTAGTGATCCGACTTGAGGCCCAAAGGGTACGCCGCCACATAAAGTTAATACTTTAATATTATGGATTCCACGCGCTAATCGACGAATCTCTGTTGCGACCTGATCAGCCAGTTCTCGAGTCGGACAAAGCACTAGCGTTTGTATCCGAAAGCGTTTTACATTAAGGTTTTCCAGTAAGCCCAATCCAAAAGCAGCTGTTTTTCCTGAGCCCGTTTTCCCTTGGGCAATAACATCCTTCCCTGCCAAAATATGCGGTAAACTTTGCGCTTGGATGGGCGTCATCGTCTCATAACCCAAGGTTGACAGATTGGATAGTAAACCAGGTTTTAATTTAAGTGTTGAAAAAGGGATTTGGCTCAAAGGAATTTCCTGTATTTAATGGCAAGCAATGAACTCTATATATGAGTCATAAACTTAATAGTTTGCTATTAAGCCATAAACAGAAAAAACTTTCTGCTATTTATTACACTCCTGCAACCAGAAATCCAGAAGCACACTTAAACTCATTGTGTATGACTACTTAAGATTAAAAAGTATATACTCAATCACTAAAACCCCTCATTTATAATCCTCCTTAAATATATTGATACTCTCTTTGCTCAATACCCCCAAATAAAGTCCAAAGGCAGCAAGATGATGAAATTAAAAAAACAAATAAGCGCAATCACCTCAGTACTGCTTATCTCTGGGTGCGCTACGACCTCAGATAGCAAGCTAATAGAAATACAGAGTGAACTTGATCAGACGCGAATTCAAAAAAGCACACTAGAAGCTGAAGTCACAAAATCCAACAAAACTATACAACAACTCACTAAACTGAATCATCAATTACAATCAGCTACAGCTTCCCCTGCTAGCAACCTTCAACTAGAATCAACTAACGCTGAATACGCCAGCACCACCAATAATTTATTATCGCCAGAAACATTATCCTTACCCTCCTCTAAAGTAACTACCGAGGAGTGTTACGCCAGAATTCTAATGCCGACAACGCCTTCTAGCACTGAACAGCAAGAAGCAGTTAGTTTCTTACATTGGCATGCTATTTTATGTAGCATTAATACCACCCCAATTATCGTACGCAAGCTACAACAGGCATTATTAGCCGCAGGATACAACCCAGGAATTATTGACGGAATTATAGGTTCAAGTACTGTTCATGCCATTGCAAGCTACCAAAAAGAGAACAACTTAGCGGAGGGTCAAATTACTATCGACACCCTCAAGTCACTAGGTGTAGGTTACTAAAAACCTCAACCAGCCCTTAACCACTGTAACCATTCATGCTTGCTATATCCCATTCATCAACTGCGCTAAATATCACTTATCACGCCACACCCACCCCGAAACCTGACGAAGTATTAATCAAAGTCCATGCCGCAGGTGTGAATCGCCCCGACATTATGCAACGCCAAGGACTTTATCCGCCGCCCGAAGGCGCCTCGGATATATTAGGTTTAGAAATTGCTGGCACTATAGTTGATTTGGGCGTCACCCAATCACATTTAAAAATCGGTAATAAAGTCTGCGCTTTGGTTACAGGCGGAGGCTATGCCGAATACTGCATTGCTGCCGTACCATTATGCTTACCTATCCCAAATGGGTTGAGCTTCACTCAAGCCGCTGCGTTGCCCGAAACCTATTTCACCGCTTGGAGTAATCTATTTGATCGCGCCCAACTAAAAGCCAATGAAACAGTATTAATTCATGGAGGTAGTAGCGGCATAGGTACGACAGCTATACAACTTGCAAAAGCTTTTGGCGCTAAAGTTATCGTTACAGCGGGAAGCGATGAAAAATGTCAATTCTGCACAGAACTAGGCGCTGATTTAGCGATTAATTACCACGAACAAGACTTTGTTCAAGCAATCAAAGACCCTACTAATGGCAACGGCGTGGACGTTATATTAGATATGATTGGCGGGGATTATTTTCCACGTAATATAAAATGTCTAAATTTTGATGGCCGATTAGTGCATATTGCCTTACAAAATGGCATCAAGGCAGACATTAATCTATTACCCATTATGCTCAAGCGCTTAATTATTACAGGCTCCACTCTGCGCGCCCGTGATACCGAATTTAAAACTGCAATCGCCCAACAATTACAAAAAAATGTCTGGCCTTTATTGGCAACGGAGCAAATAAAACCTATTATTCATCAAACCTTTCCATTAGCTGAAGCCGAAAAAGCGCACGCATTAATGGAATCCAGCCAGCATATCGGCAAAATCATTTTAACGGTCTAAATATGTCATTTACTACTCTCATCTCTCCCGAAGATTTGGCCAGCAATATCAACCAAAGCAACTGGTTTATATTTGATGCCCGTTTTAATTTATCCAATACCCAAGCCGGTGAAACAGCATATCGACACGGACATATCCCTAATGCCAGATACGTTCATTTAGATCGTGATTTATCCTCAGCTATAAACTCATTTACTGGCCGCCACCCTTTACCTGATTTCAATACACTGGTAAAAAAATTAGGCGAATGGGGCGTGACCAATACCAGCCAAATTGTTATTTATGATGATGCTAGCGGAGCAATAGCTGGTCGTTTATGGTGGTTATTACGCTATTTAGGCCATGAGAAAGTAGCGGTTTTAGATGGCGGATTATCTTATTGGCAAAAACAGGGATACCCAATCACGACTCATCTGCCTAAAACAACCCCTGCTATCTATCGGCCGTATGTAAACTGCTCAACTTTAGTGAACGCGCAAACATTAGAGCAAGAGCTAGCAAAAAATAGCATTACATTAATTGATGCCCGTGCCGCCGAACGCTATCAAGGTAAAGCCGAACCTTTAGACCCTGTTGCTGGACATATTCCCAAAGCACTAAATCGACCTTTCCAATTGAATTTAGATGCCCAAGGCCGATTTTTACCAGCGACTGAATTACAGCAACAATTTCGCGCATTAATTGGACAAGCACCCGCCACACAAGTCGTGCATATGTGTGGCTCAGGCGTCACGGCTTGTCACAATTTATTGGCTATGGAAATAGCAGGGTTAAACGGCTCTAAACTTTATGCAGGCTCTTGGAGTGAATGGATACGCAATAAAAACCGTGCTATTGCATCTGATACTCAGCACATAGGATACCTCACTTAGGCTAGGCAGTGTTTATGGTAATCATTGCAACTGCCCTGCCTAAGCAGGGACTCCTAAGGAATGCACATTAAATAAAACCCGAAACTTTCGGATATTATTGAAGTTTGACTCCTAAGTACCCCAAGTGCAGTTGATTTAAGCCCTCTCTTGTTGGAGAGGGTTGGGTGAGGAGAATAAAATCATGCTTTAACCCCCCCTCATCCCAACCTTCTCCCTCTGGAGAAGGAGCTTATTTTTAAGTCAACAGCATTACCTATATACCCTCACTTGAAATACCCATCCCTCGCCACCTTATAATAAGCAAACTTTACGTTAATCCATCTATTAGCTCTCCTAAAATAACCAGCAAACTAGGCAATCATTATTTCTACCTGTTTTTAACGATAATCCAAAGGCTTAGCTAATAAGCCCCATTAAAAAACCTCAAAAATAACTGCGTTTTTTATTTATCAAGGATAAATAGCAATTTATTTCATGCCTACACCCAAGTTCCTGTAGACTACGTGTCCGCACTAAGAGGCTGTGAAAGTATTGTGCTTTTAGCCTCCCCCCCTTGAGAAGGGGGGATTGAGGGGGGATCTATAAAAACATAGGTCATTGATATTATTTATATTTTAATTACACTCAAACCTCCCCTAGCCCCTCCTTGATAAGGAGGGGGTTATACTGAATACTTTCACAGCCCCTAAGAAATGGAACAGTCATCATGTCCGCTTTTCAGACATCATTTCCTTCCTATCGCAAAAAGTAATTCCAATTTAAAAGAGAAAATCTATGAGTTTTGCCTCCCTAGGCTTATCTGCCCCTATTCTTGAAGCTGTAACCGCACAAGGTTATGACACTCCTACCCCCATACAGTCTCAAGCAATTCCAGCAATTCTCGAAGGAAAGGATGTTATGGCTGCCGCACAAACCGGCACGGGAAAAACAGCGGGCTTTACATTACCTTTATTAGAACTACTTTCTAAAGGTCAACGCGCACCAGCAAACCAAGTACGTGCATTAGTTTTAACCCCAACGCGCGAACTAGCCGCTCAAGTTGAAGAAAGCATCACTAACTACGGTAAAAACTTACCCCTAAAGTCAGCAGTTGTTTTTGGTGGTGTAAAAATAAACCCACAAATGATGCGCCTACGCGGCGGCGTGGATATCCTAGTGGCAACACCCGGTCGATTATTAGACTTATACAACCAAAATGCCGTTAGGTTTTCACAGCTAGAGATTTTAGTCTTAGATGAAGCTGATCGCATGTTAGATATGGGCTTTATCAACGATATTCGTAAAATATTATCCTTCTTACCTAAGCAACGTCAGAACTTATTATTCTCTGCCACCTTCTCAAATGAGATTCGTCAGTTAGCAAAAGGCATTGTCCATAATCCTGTAGAAATGTCGGTCAGCCCTCGCAATACGACAGCAGAAACCGTAAAACAGTGGATTTGTCCGGTCGATAAAAAACAAAAAGCCCCTTTACTGACAAAATTAATCACTGAGCATAATTGGCAGCAAGTGCTAGTTTTCACTAGAACTAAACGCGGCGCAAACCAACTTGCCAGTCACTTAGAAGCAGAAGGTATTCACTCTGCTGCCATTCATGGCAATAAAAGCCAAGGCGCACGCACCAGAGCCTTAGCTGATTTTAAAGCAGGCACAGTACGCATTTTAGTTGCGACAGATATTGCCGCGCGGGGTTTAGATATTGAACAACTTCCCCAAGTAGTGAATTTTGATTTACCCAATGTCCCTGAAGATTATGTGCATCGTATCGGTCGTACCGGTCGTGCTGGAGCATCGGGGCAAGCCGTATCCTTAGTCAGTGCCGATGAATTTGAGCAACTGTCTGATATTGAGCGCCTTATTCAGCAGTTACTGACTCGTGAGATTATTGAGGGTTTTGATCCTGTACATAGCTTACCGGAATCAAGCTTAAATACGCGTCCGTTCAAGGCTAAAAAACCCAAAAAACCAAGAGTAGAGCACCGCGACGGACAGCGCTCTGGCACCAACAAACAAGGCAATAGCCCTAGCAGTAGAAATCGTAACAATAGATCACGCTCTCGTGGTGCAGCTGCAGCTAAGTAGGGTATATCAAGTACCAAGTTAATCGCTCAGCACTTTTTGCTCCAATAAAAAACGCCTACCTCTATTTAATTAGAGAGTAGGCGTTTTTTATGGATAAATCAGATTAAATATCGGCACCCTTCATTCTTCAGTTTACACTTTAAGTGGGAGCGGCTTTAGCCGCGATAGTGGCATGAACTATCGTGGCTAAAGCCACTCCCACGAAACCTATTAAATAGGCATTAAAAGTGTCAACTACTTTTGGCACTATATGAACAATGCCTAAATATCGCTATTGCATCACCCGTATAAATTACTTAAGTTTGTAAAAACGCCCACTAAATCTCACTCCCTTTAAATTTCAATATTTAAACGTGTCATAAAAGCTTCACTATTTTGTCATATTGCCTCGTTATAGTTCTTTAAGGTGATTACAAATAAACCATGATTTTTGGTTTTCCGTAATCCAAGCGCCACCATGGCAGAACGTTGCATAGGCGAGTAGTTATTTAATTTTTCACTTTATACGGGCGTTACAAACAATGAAAAAAAATTCAAAAATTGCTACCTGCGCTTTGACGCTACTAGCAAGTATCTCACTCAACGCAGTGGCTGACAAAAGTTCTCATTTTAAGCACATGCATGATGAGTACGAAACTCAAGATGCAATGGAAGAAAGCGCTCTTAATTGGTACCTGCAAGGTGAGCAAGCGACTCGACAGGCCATGATAGGTGCCAGAGAAGCGGCTAAAAACAGTCGCAAACATGCTAAAAACATCATTCTATTTGTCGGTGATGGCATGGGCGTTTCAACCGTCACCGCAGCACGTATTTATGATGGACAGCTAAAAGGCAATACAGGTGAAGAAAACAGATTATTCTTTGAAACACTTCCTTACCAAGCAATGTCAAAAACCTACAATACTAATCAGCAAACACCTGATTCAGCTGGCACCATGACAGCAATGATGACGGGAATGAAAAGTAAAGCAGGTGTTATCAGCGTAGGTCAAAACATGACTCGCGCAGATTGTTCTGGAATCAATAACAATACTTTAACAACAGCATTGGAACATGCTGAAAAAATCGGCATGTCGACTGGCATTGTGAGTACTGCCAGACTAACCCATGCAACACCGGCTGCAACCTATGCGCATGTACCTGAGCGTAACTATGAAGATGATCGTGACCTTCCTAAAATGACCAATGCAACAGGCTGCAAAGATATTGCATCGCAACTTCTTGACCTTAAAGATCGTTAGGGTGATGGCTTAGAAGTCGCTTTAGGTGGTGGACGTAAAAACTTTATCCAGCGCATTGACGGTGCAGACCCTGAAAATAATGGTAAGGGTGAACGCTTAGACGGTCGTGATTTAACTGCTGAATGGTTGACTGATTATAAGAACGCTTCTTATGTTTGGAATCAAGCGCAATTTGATGCTATCAACCCTGATACTACTGATCATTTACTAGGGCTTTTTAAAAAGAGACACATGGACTATGAAGAAGATAGA
>CBDVDU010000096.1:0-8344 GCA_965372825.1 uncultured Gammaproteobacteria bacterium
TGAGCTAGATCAATCCTTAAACTATTATAAACAAGCAGTATTAATTAGAGAAAAACTTAGTTTATGATTAAACATAACAGAATTTTCACTGCCAACATGAGCACTAATATTATTTTTTCCTTTTAGCTCTTTTTCTAATTGTTCAACGCTTTTTTTAGAGTCACTAAAATTACTTGCATTTATCCCCCCAACAATAAGAGCTGGAGCCATTATCCCAAGCTGAAATGCCTTTTTCAGATCAACTTCTGAATTAACAAAAACAACAAATGCTCCTAAAGTCATTAAAACGATAGTCTTAATGACATACCCAAGAAATATAAGCCATTCAAACTCATCAAAAATATTTTCGGCATCAACACTGATAAGGCTTAAAAATACAGGTAAAGTTCCCGAAAAAGCTCCAACAATACATGCTACCTTTACTTTATTATTCATAACTAATTCCCTCTATTTTATATTATCTTAAGAGTTACTTTTTCATTTACCCCTAGTAAGCTCTCACCACAAACTCTCTTTTTATTGGTTGATGCATTTCTTATAGAAAATCTCACGCAGTAAGTTTCAAATATTTCAAAGCGTTTTAAGATACTCAACCAGCGCCAATCTTTGCTCCTTATTAATAGCTGGTAACCACTCTAACTCTAGTTGCCCTGTTGAATTTTTCATCGTCTTCCCTTCAGCATCAAGCTTAATAACAGGGGTCTTTCCAGCGGCATATTCATGACCGACATGACTGTTGCCCGGTAATGAGGTATTGAATTCAAACAAGCCGGGATATTGAGACGATGCTTTACTGATTAATCCAACATTGGTGGGGTCGAATTCTCTACTGCCTACCGTAAATTCACTTGAACGACATTCTTTTCCTGTTGCAGCTTCTTCTTGAGTGCAACTAGGTAGAAACAATTCATAAAGGTTAGGCACGGAGCCGTTATGTAAATACGGTGCAGTAGCCCATATACCGTTTAGTGGCCGACCTTTATAGGCTTGCAGGTTTTTCTGAGCTTGTGCATCCGTTGCAAAATCTACGTGGCGAATAGTTTTGTCTTTTATCGGATTATTAAACATCGCGACTAGAAAATCATAAGATTGATCAAGCCAGCGACGAACTAGCACCTTATCGTGATCAGGCTCTAAAATAACACCACTAGTAGCTTTTGAAAGGGCAAATAATGCCAAGGTTTTATCGCCAAACTGATCCTCAGAATCAGGAACATCTTCACCTTTAAAATAGCCGCTGTTACCAGAATAGGTCAGCGCATTTGCTGCCATAGCAACATCAGTTTTGATTGCTCCAAGACTAGCAAATTGTGCAATAACTCTACGCTCCGAACTACTACGGTCAAATTCAGCTGGACTGCTATGACATAAATCACATTGATAATCTTGATAGACCTGCTTGCCTTGCTCAGCAAGTTGCTGGTCGATTGCCGGTAAAATATCTTTGGGCCATACTGGAGATTCCAAGGAAATTAAATGATCTTCAAGGCGGAATAAATTCCGCTGCACAGCGGAAGATCGATAGCCTTTATCATCTGGTCTTTTTTTAAGGTCAAAGGTTGCAAATACACCCAAGACTTCACCGGTATTACGCCCCAAAGGACCTAAAAACCCCTTTAAGCCGCCTGGATTATTATTGCCGACACCGTTCCATTGCACAAAATCATGTTGCGGGGTATCCCATAAAAATGGATAACTTACCGGCGCATTAGCTGGATTAGAATTAGGCTGACCGGGCGTTAAATGTTCCAAAATTCGATTATATATTCGTCCAAAAGCATCAAGCCGGCCGTAACCATAATGTACCAGCTGATCGCCTCGCACAGGCGCATTGGTTTTATTATATTCTTCTTGCTTCTGAGAAACTTGCTCTAAAATTTTGCGAAATTCATCTTTGTTTTCCGCTACATTTTGATCAACCATAATGGTCGCCAAACGATCAAATTTTTCTGGGTCATTCAGTGTAGCTTTAAGTGCTTGCTCTATATCTAAAAAGAAGCCTTCAAAATCTGCCAGTGCAGGGCCACCATCAATGCGTATTCCCGTTCCTTGGTAATTAATCTGAGTGGTATGACAAGCGGCGCATGTGAAGCCAACATAACTTTTACCTTGATGCGTATCTTCAACAAAACCCACAGGTAGCCCCTCGGGGTTATCCGTACTAGCCCTTTGTATTAAAAATCGGAATTTATTCATATTTTCAGAACTCCGAAAAAGCGCTTGGTTCTCTGCTTGTTCGAGATTTAAAAACAGGTCGTAATCCATGAGGTTGGAACCTTGCGTGGTATAGTAAAACCACAAACTGTCATAGCGATCCCAATTTTGCTCCAAGTAAACGATATTATCGGTCGTATCACCAAAGATATCCTTTTCAGTTGTTTCAGCATAACGATCAGAATCCACAATAACGCCTTGTGAAACATAGGTACAGTCAGCCAAAAGCAAGGAAACTGGAGCTAAAATTAACATTATTTTTTTCATGTCTTTCTCCGGAATTATTTAACCAAATAGGAATTTGAAAAATCTTTCTAAGATTCGCATAAAATAAGGCAATTCATTAACCGGCTCTATTTCATTACGATGCTTTGCTGACGCTTGATAAACAGGCTTTCTTAGTCGATTAATACTACCTATAGGCTGATGTTCAACGAGCGAATGCCAAGGAGTAAATGCCAACGCCTCACAATGCGCTTTATGCTGTTCTGAATCAATTTCAACTTGCGGCGCGGGGATAGTAATTTTCGCTACCTTAATAAAAGGGAATCTATTTTCATCCCATAATGACGAGGCATTCTCAATTTCCATAGCATCATCATTACGTACCTGAACCATAAAATCGAATACGATTGCTTCATTTTTATGCATAGTTTCACTCAAGGCTTCACGCAGGTAATCATCCGATGGATTAGCGGGAAATTCAGAATGACTTATTTGGCTGACTGGCTTAACCGAAAATTTCATTACCTTATCGCTTCCAAACAGAAAGGGTGCAGCACTGAAATATTGTATATCCAGAGGATTAGACACCGCAGATGCCTGAATTTGCTTAACGATTTTAAAAGTATCCAATATTCTCTGGGTATCCTCTTGAGAAATATTTTCCGTCTCTATATATGCTTGAATCTGTCGTTTCTGCTCTTCCGTAAGACTTGGGTCTTGGCGTTTTAACGGTGAAAAAAAAGCACTAGGATTATCATTATTTTTAACCAAAATACGTGTCAATCGAAGATAGTCTTCGGTATTAGCAAAGGCGAATACCGGTTGATTGATCATCAAAAAATCTTGATTACTAGCACCACTATCGTCAATTAAAACCTCACCTCCTACATCTAGCACCTTAATGGCCATCCCTCGACTACCATGTTCACCTGCTTCGCTAATATCGGGTCCTAGACGCGCCGCAGCATTAGAAAAACGAATAAACGCATCAAATTCTTTCCCCCGCGCACTAAATAAACCAACTTGAAGTTGCTGACTAATATCTGAATTAATTTCAAACAGGGCTTTAACACACCCATGTGATTTAGGATGAACACCTCGAAGTATTTTATTTGGGGATGGATACCGTTTATCCAGTAACTGCAGAGTTAGGCCCACTGTCTCTGCAATTTCCTTTGCTTCCAGACTAGGGTTTTCAATATGCTCAAAAGGACATACAGGTGGATTTTTTTCAGTCATGGTTTATGCTCCTCATTTTAGTCAGCGTATACAGTACTTTCTAAGAGATCCATTCATGTAATAAATAAAACACGAATACAGAGATAAAAAATTCAAGGTAAGCACTAAAACTCTAACTATCTGTATAAAAACAATGTGTCAACAGACTACTATAAATAGAATAAAAACACATGACCCAAATGGGTCAAAATGAACAATATTTAAACCGAAACCACTCAAAAATAAGCATCTATCTATCTAACTTCCTAGCTAAGTAGCTTAGTCCATGATATAAAGTTTACAGGCTCAAGGAACATTCAAAATAATAATAAAAATTAAGGTACGATTCCATGAATCAATATGTCAGCAATACAGACGTTAATTCACTACTAGCTAATGCTCCAGGCAATCCTGTGGTTTGGCAGCGCTTTCTAGCAGAACTCATGCAGCAACTGAATTGTGATTCTAGCGCTCTACTGATAACTAACCTTGTTAATCTGGAAGACACAAAATTTCTTTTTAGTGAAAATATCTCACCTGCATACCAAGAACAGTACCAAAATGGATTAAACAAATTAGATAGCTTTAACTATTTTATTAGCAACAATCCTAAACATATTTTTTGTAATCAACGCTTTGAAGATAGTTATTTTGCTGATAACTATTTTGAAGAAATTAAATCTAACTTTGTACCGCCACTTGAACAAAAATATCGTTTCGGTGTTTCAATTCCCTGTAATCGCAGTCATGCTTTAAATCTATTACTCAATAGTAAAGAGGCCTTCAGTGATGAACAACAACAAGATATTATTCGGACTTTAGAAACCATTATTCCTGCTTTAGAAGAAGCAATGCATGGAGAGCAACGCTACAAAATAAACAGTCAACTACCCCACTATATTAGTGATCATTATGATGGTTATATTATTGTTGATCACCAATTAAACATACTCTTTTCTGATTCACTTTATACGCCCATACTAGACCAACTTGAGTGTATGCAAATATCTGAAAACCAAATACAAATACAAAATCCAGCGCTTAAGCAGCAACTCTTTTCTTTAATTGAAAACAGTAATAAACAAGTAAGCTCCATTTATAACCAGTGTCAATCTTGTCAAATTACACTCATTACTATTAATACCTTAGAAAACCTTTATCAATGGGAGTACTACAAGGATGGTTTTATTCTGGCCTTTACTCATGATAAGGCAAAAAACCCCAGTATTAATAGATTAACTGAGATCCATCAACTGTCTCGGTGTGAAGCGATTTGCGCGCTACATTTTATGAAAACACCATCCATTTCGGATGTTGCCAACAATACTTTTCGCTCTCAAGATACCGTACGTAATCATATAAAGCACGTCATGCAAAAAATGGATGTACACAGCCAAGCGGAATTAATGAAAAAGTTAATTACTCTAGCGGCTTTATAATATACATATTCCCGTCAAAGCCTCATAGCCGCTTTCACACAGCGAAGAACACCATAATCATAAGTCTCACCTAAAGCTTCATATACTGGCTTTAAGCTATTTGCTTGTTCTTCGGGAAGACTAAGAATTTCATCTTGGATACCCTGGATTTCTTGTTCGCTTAAATCCAGCACATCACTTAACTCAACAGCGCCTTGTTCAATAGCTTGAGCCAAATGCGCATAAATCGTTGTTACTTTTAATTCTCGCTGAGCGGCAATTTTCTCCACAGAATAGCCAGCTTTAAACAGGATAGTGCTTTCCTCAACGGTCTCACTCAGCTCAGCATTATTATCTGGTGCGTTAATAAATTCCTGAATAACACTGAGAAAATCATCGGCATATAAATCCAGCTTACGCTCTCCGACACCTGAGATATTTGCAAACTGCTGGCGATTTAAAGGCGCTCTTTCGACCATTTCCGTTAACGTCGCATCATTAAAGATAATATACGGCGGTACATCTTGAGCATCAGCTAGTTCACGACGCTTAGCGCGCAGAGCTTCCCATAAAATATTATCACTATGCCTTGAAAAATCGCCTCGGCTGACTTTGGTTTTTTTACCTTTTTCGGGTGCCAAATCCTTGCGTAACATAACTGTGGCTTCACCGCGCAATACGGGACGACAACTATTATTTAGCTTTAACGCGCCATAGCCTTCCACATCAACATCGACTAAACCGCGCACGACTAACTGACGAAATACGGAGCGCCACTGATTTTCAGGTACTTCTTTGCCGATGCCAAAGGTACTTTGTTTATCATGGGCAAAGCTTTTAATACGCTCATTATCCTTGCCTAATAAAACATCAATTAAATAATTTACCCCAAAACGCTGTTCAGTACGATAAATACAGGACAAAGCCTGTTGCGCTACAATCGTACCATCCCAAGTTTCAACAGGTTCTAAGCAGGTATCGCAATTACCACAAGGTTGCTCTTGGGTATCACCAAAATAATTCAGTAAAACTTCGCGCCGACAACTAATTTGCTCACATAAGCCTAGCATGGCATCCAGTTTATGTAGCTCGACACGTTTATGTGTTTCATCGGTATCTGAACTTTGTAGCATTCGACGCAAAGTAATAACGTCTTGCAAACCATAAGCCATCCAAGCATTAGCCGGCAGACCATCACGCCCTGCTCGGCCAGTTTCTTGATAGTACCCTTCGATACTTTTAGGCAAATCTAAATGCGCGACAAAGCGCACATTAGGCTTATCAATCCCCATACCAAAAGCAACCGTCGCAACAATAATGACACTTTCATTCATTAAGAAATGATGCTGATTATTTTTACGAATCTCATGCGACAATCCCGCATGGTAAGGCAAGGCATCTAAACCTTTGGATTGTAACCACTCAGCTGTCGCTTCGACTTTTTTACGTGATAAACAGTAAACAATTCCCGCGTCGTTTTTATGCTCTGCTTGAATAAAACTGAATAACTGCTGACGTGCATTCTGCTTGAGAACAATACTGTATCGAATATTTGGCCGATCAAAGCCACTGACAAATAATTCAGCCTCTGCCAAGTTTAAGCGAGCAATAATCTCTTCGCGCGTACGCTGATCTGCGGTAGCGGTTAGCGCAATACGCGGAATATTTGGGAAACGCTCATGCAATAAAGACAGCTGCAAATAATCCGAACGAAAGTCATGCCCCCATTGCGACACACAATGCGCTTCATCTATAGCAAATAAACTAATATTTAAGCGACTAAATAATTGTAAAGTACGCTCTGAGGTTAAACGCTCTGGCGCGACATATAATAAATCTAATTCACCACGATGCAGCTGTTGCTCTATGCTTTGTACTTGATCATAGCTTAATGTGGAATTTAAAAAGGCCGCTTTTACACCTAATTGATGCAAAGCATTGACCTGATCTTCCATTAAAGCAATCAAGGGCGAAATAACAATACCCACGCCTTCGCGCATCATCGCGGGGATTTGATAACATAACGACTTACCGCCGCCTGTGGGCATTAACACCACCGCACTTTTACCTTGCATTAGCTGTTCAATAATCGCAGCCTGTTGGCCCCGAAATTTTTCATAGCCAAATACTGTCTGTAGAACTTCTAGCTCCGAGCTTATTTTATCATCCGGTTGCTGCACAATTTTTATCCCTTGCCCTGAAACAGTTATATAATAGCGCTATTATAAATTAAGCATGACCGCGTTTATCAGGATTTTTTAACATTTTGAATATAACAGCCACGAATCGCCTAAAACTCTTATTGGCGAACAATCAACAATCGCTCTTAAAAAATGGGCTTAAAGGCATAGAAAAAGAAAATCTACGCCTAAGCCAACAAGGCTTTATCGCGCAAACGCCTCACCCTGAAAAGCTTGGGGCAGCGCTAACGCACCCGCATATTACCACCGATTATTCTGAAGCTTTATTGGAATTCATTACTCCGCCGTTTGCCGATATTAATGAAACCTTAGGCTTTATGCAAAATATCCATCAATTTGTTTATGACAACCTGGATAATGAGCACTTATTAGCCACCAGCATGCCTTGTGGTATTAGTGGCGATGAAAGTATTCCACTCGCTGAGTATGGCAGTTCAAATATAGGTCAAATGAAATATGTTTATCGTAAGGGCTTATGGCATCGTTACGGTAGAACCATGCAAGCGATTGCCGGTATTCATTTCAATTATTCTATTCCTGAAGCGCTTTGGCCGGCATTACATAAGCTTGAAGATTCAAAACAGACACTGGATGAATTCAAATCCTCGGGTTATTTTCATTTAATTCGCAATTTTCAGCGCCAAGGCTGGATCATTCTATATTTATTCGGTGCTTCACCTGCTATCTGTAAAAATTTCTTCAAAAGCCGCCCTGAATTGATGGCGCAGTTTGCAGAATTTGATAACGGCACGCTCTACCACCCTTATGCGACCTCATTGCGCATGAGTGATATAGGTTATAAAAGCAATAATCAAGCTAACTTAAATATCGATTACAACTCACTCAGCGGCTATGTCGATAGTTTGTCCCATGCGATCAATACACCTTACCCTGAATATGAAGCTATAGGGGTAAAAGTAGACAGCGAATATCAGCAATTGAACAGCAATATTCTGCAAATTGAAAATGAATTTTATAGCACGGTACGCCCGAAACAAATCATTAAGCCTTGTGAAAAACCAACCTTCGCGCTTAAGCGTCGAGGGGTTCGTTATGTAGAAATCCGCT
>CBDVDU010000097.1:0-8294 GCA_965372825.1 uncultured Gammaproteobacteria bacterium
ATGTCAAAGGGACATTAAAATATAAGTGGCTAATCATCATTACTGCTTGGCTTATTAGTGTTGCTGGATGGGTATTTGTTAGTACTATGCCAGATCAATATAAGTCTGTGGCAAAAGTAAGCGTGGATAGTGGCGCTATGCTTAGACCTTTACTACGTGGTATGACAATACAGTCTAATACGCGTGGATTAGTGCAAGTGATGCGACAACTTATGTTTACACGCCCGAACTTGGAGAAAATCGCTCAATTGGCAGGATTGGATATTGATTCTAAAAACGAAGCGGAAAAGCAGTCTCTAATTCAAGAATTAAAAAGCAATGTTAAAATTGCAGGTGGAAGAAACAATATATTTACCATTGCTTATGAAACCTCTGATCCTACAAAAGCACAGGATATTGTTCATGCTGTATTGACTGTTTTTTCTGAACAGACTCAGCAAAGAGGAATATCTGATACGGGAAGTGCGCAGCAGTTTATTGAAGGGCAAATACAAGAATATGAAGCTCGATTGAAAAATGCTGAAAAAGCTAGAGAAAACTTTAAGCGAATTAATGCCGGTCTTTTACCTAATCAAGGTGGCGGGCAGTTAGGGGCATTAAGCGCTATAAAAGGGCAGATTCAGGAAACTCAGATGGCTTTAAGTGAAGTTAATTCAAGATGGAAAGTGTTAAATAGGCAGATGGATGAGGCATTAGAGTCTGGTGATGATGTCGAGGATGAGTGGGGACTTTCTGATACAGGAAGTACTCAATCTACCCCTGAGGATGCCAAAATTGCAGTATTAGAAGAAAGAATGAGTGAGCTTTTATTGCAATATACGGAAAAACACCCTGATGTGCTTAGTATAAAGTCTACCATTCAAGACTTGCAGAAAAGTAAAGCGCAACGCTTAGAGAATATGCCCGAGGCTAGCATTATGAGTTCAGGTGCCATCAATAACCCGTATATACAATCTTTAAAAATTGCTTTAAATAATGCTGAAGCGCAACGTGCATCTTTACGTTCAAGAATAGGCTTATTATCGCGAAGGATGGCAGATATACAAAACGGGATGGATACTAGGTTAAGCATAGAAACAGCAATGCAAAATTTAGATAGAGATTATTCGGTCATTAAATCTAATTATATGCAATTAATTCAACGAAGAGAAATGGCTTTGATGACCGAAAAAGCAGATAGCAGTCAAGGTATTTTAAGATTTAAAGTTGTTGATGCTCCGAGCAAGGCACTATCTCCTTCAGGACCTAATCGTAAGCTTTTTAATTCAGCTGCTTTTGGCGTAAGTCTAGGCGTGGGCTTTGTTTTGGCTTTTTTAATTTATTTTATTAGACCTACTTTTATGTCTACTCGGCAAGTTAGGACGGTAACAGGCTTGCCTGTATTAGGTAGTGTTTCCGTACAATTGAAAGAGGGAGAAGAGACAAAAAAAGTTAATCTAATTTTGTTTTGGTTTTTGGTTTTTGGTCTTTTACTCGCTTACTTTCTGGTAATGAGTAATGCTTTGAGTTTTTAGTAGAGGAAGGGACAGAATGGATATTTTAGAGAAGGCATTAGAAAAATCTGTACAAAATGAAAAAATTGAAGCTAAAAAATCAGAAAGTAAGGCGAACCCTCATTTAAACATAGAAAATAAACAGCAGACTGTTAATGTTGACTGGCACCAGCTTGCGGCGGATGGATATTTATCCCTTGAGCAAGTAAAGTCGGCGTTGATTGAAGAATATAGAATGATTAAGCGTCCTTTAATTACTAATGCTTTTGGTAAAAGAGCTAAAGGAATAAGTCGTGCGAATCTCATTTTAGTAACAAGTAGTATACCGGGGGAAGGCAAATCATTTAGCGCAATTAATTTAGCGAGTAGTATTGCTAATGAAAGAGATAAAAATGTCTTATTAATTGATGCTGATGTTGCTAAGCCTACTATAGCAAAACGACTCGTTATCCCTGACTCGCTAGGTCTTATAGAGTACTTAGAAAGTGATGATGTAGATTTTACTGATATATGTTTTAAAACAGATTTACCTGGTTTACAAGTTATTCCAGCAGGAAAGCGGCATGCCTTTTCAACTGAATTATTAAGCAGCGATAAAATGGCGAAATTTGTTGATGAATTAAGTCAACGTTACCCTGACCGTATTGTGATTTTCGATTCTCCACCTCTATTATCTGCAACACAAGCTGAAGTATTGGCTAGTTTAGTAGGGCAAGTTATTTTTGTTATTAGCGCGGAAACAACAATGCAAAGTACAGTGCAGGATGCAATTAAAAAATTAGAATCCGTTGATGTAGTTTTGGCTTTATTGAATAAATCTAAACACGAATTAAATTTAGATCATTACGGTTATGGGCAGTATGGGCATTAAAAGGCAAGGCTATAAAGTGCGTAGACTTATTTTAATAATGAGTACAGCGTACACTTTATTTGCTCAAGCGCCAGTATCTGCAATTGATTTTATATATACACCAAGCTTAACAATACAGGAAACTTACTCTGATAATATTCGTTTAGCCCCTAAAGGGCTTGAAAAAGGTGCATTTGTCACAGAAATTAGTCCAGGTATTTCGGTGAGAGGTATTAATGGAGGGCGTTTAAATGCTAATTTCGATTATCGTATGCAAAACCTCTTTAATGCTGGAGGAGATGGGCAAACGCAAATTAATCACCAACTACAACTTGATACCGATTATCAAGTTGTACGTAACCGGCTTAATGTCGCCGCTCGAAGTAGCTATAGTCAGCAAAATATTAGTAATTTACGTGGCGGTGATAATATCAATAATCTCCGTGCTCGAACAAATGTGTGGACAGCCGGTACTTCGGTAAACTGGACTCCACATTTTGGGCAGTTTGCTGACGCTAATGTCAATATAGATTTTGATTATGTAGGTAATGATAATGCTGAACAGCTAGCAAATTCCATGAACTTAAGTGAGTCTATAAGTTTAATTAGTGGTAGTGATTTTAATTATATAACTTGGAATGCGAATTTTAATAATTCGACCCAGTTCCGAGATAAAGAAGATGATGTAAGTTTTCAAAATACTAATGCTACGATAAGATGGTGGGCTGATCGGCGGTTTAATTTCTTTGGCACAGTGGGTTATGCTAATAATAGTTTTCAAGGGCTAGATACCAATAATAATGGTGTTTTTTATACTGTGGGTGCGCAATGGAAACCGAACTGGTATTTTGATGTTGAAGCAGGCTATGGTAATAACTGGCATGTTTCATCTAACTTTAGTCTAAGTCAACGTACGCATTTAAGTGCAAGCTACAATGATCGTTCTGTTGGTTTAAATACGGGAGGTGCTTGGAGTGCTTCTTTAAATCATCAAGCAAAAAGATCAACATGGAACTTTACGTACTCAGAGGATACAACTACTGTTCAGCAAATATTATTAGAGGATAGTCCCTTTATAGCAATTAATGCTGATGGCAATCCGGTGTTAGGTGAGGATGGGCAGCCTATTATCTTTAATTTAAGTGTACCTAGCTTAACCAATGATGTGTTGGTTAGAAGAGTTGCAAATGCTTCGGTTTCTTACACAACTGGGAAAAGTAGTTTTCAGTTGGGTGGATTTTATGAAAAAAGAGAGTATCAAAATTCAACTGCTGACCAGCAAACTGTTTATGGAGCTGATGCTTCTTGGAATTGGCAGTTTTGGCGTAGAACAAGTCTTTTTCTTTCTCCATCATGGCAGCGCATTACCGGAGATACCGTAGAAGTGCCTACTGATGTTAGTGTTAATCAAGACCGTTATCAGTTTATAGCAAGGATGACCCGTACTATACCTTTTCGTGTCGGTAGAAGTAGACTCTTAAATGCAAGTATAGAATACCGTTTTGTACAGCAAGATGCCGGTTTAGCCTTAAACACTTATGTGGAAAATAGAGTAATAGCTAGCTTGTTTATGACTTTCTAAAAAAGACCTGAGAATAAAAAATAATATGAAAAATGCCATGACAGTTGATGTAGAAGATTATTTTCAGGTTTCTGCATTTGAATCGTATATCAAAAAATCACAATGGGATACATTAGAGCATCGAGTACAAAATAATACTCAGCATATTCTTGATGTTTTTGCCCAGCATAATGTAAAAGCGACTTTTTTTACCTTGGGCTGGGTGGCGGAGCGTTACCCTGAATTAGTTAAAAGAATCGTTAACGAAGGCCATGAACTTGCTAGTCATGGCTATGAGCATATTCGTGTAACAGAGCAAACGCCAGAGCAATTTCGAGCTGATGTACGTAAAACGAAGAAATTATTAGAAGAGGTCGGTGGTGTAGAAATAAAAGGTTATCGAGCCGCTAGTTATTCTATTGGCCGCGACAATCTTTGGGCGCTAGATATTTTGGCAGAAGAGGGGCATAAGTACAGCTCTAGTATTTATCCAGTAAAACATGACTTATATGGCATGCCAGAAGCACCACGGTTTGCTTATCATCCTATAGAAGGAAGTGATTTTAAGGAAATACCCATTAGCACATTAAAAATGGGTAGTAGGAACTATCCTTGTGGCGGCGGTGGTTTTTTTAGGTTATATCCGTACTTTATTTCTCGCTGGGCATTTAACCGAGTTAATAACGCTGAGCAACAAGCTGGAATTTTTTATTTCCATCCTTGGGAAATTGATGCTGAGCAGCCTAGGCAAGAAAACTTAGCATTCAAAGCGAAATTTCGACACTATTTGAATTTACAGAAAATGGAAGGTCGTATTAAATCTTTATTAACAGATTTTGAATGGGATACGATGCAGGCTATTTTTTTAAAATAAGTGTAGGAGCGATCTTTAGAAACTGTGAAAGTATTGTACTTTTAGCCTCCCCCTTGAGAAGCATAGGTATCTACACAACTTTTTGAATTTAAATACAACGAGTTGCAAGTCAGAACAGCTCCCTCTCCTGTTGGAGAGGGTTGGGGTGAGGAGAACAAAATCAAGGATTTACCTTATTCCCCTCATCCAACCTTCTCCCTCTGGAGAAGGCTTTTAGACTTGTGTAGATACCTATGCTTGAGAAGGGGGATTGAGGGAGGGATCTATAAAAAGATAGGTCTTTGATATTATGTAGATTTTAATTACACTCAAACCACCCCTAGCCCCTCCTTGATAAGGAGGGGTTATACTGAATACTTTCACAGCCTCTTTAGCCGCGATTTCTACGCATAATTCGTGGCTAAAGACCTCTCCTATAAAGATCAATTAATTTTTTGCTACCATGATAAAAATTTTAAGTCATTCGGATAAAAATCTCTGGCAACAATATGTAGAGAAAACATCAGCAGCCACCTTTTTTCATCAAGTAGAATGGCAAGAAGTGATTGAGCGCTCTTTTGGTCATAAAACTTATTATCTTTATGCAGAGCAGCAAGGCCAAATAATCGGTATTTTGCCCTTAGTACATATTAAAAGCCTGTTATTTGGTAATGCCTTAGTATCTAATGCTTTTTGTGTTTATGGTGGCGTAGTTGCTGATAATGTCGATGCGGCTTTAGCGCTTGATCAAGAAGCTTGTAGACTTGGTGAGGAACTAGGGGTTGATCATGTTGAATTTAGAAATAGAGAGCGTACAAATCCGGATAGACCCTATAAAGAAGGTATGTATGTTACCTTTAGAAAAGAATTAGAGCCTGATGTTGAAGCTAATTTAGCCGCTATTCCTAGAAAGCAACGCGCAGTTGTTAGAAAAGGCATCAAAGCAGGTTTAGTTAGTGTGATTGATCATGATGCTGAGCGCTTATTTGAGGCTTATTCAGAAAGCGTGCGCAATTTAGGTACGCCAGTCTTTCCTAAGAAATACTTTGAAATACTAAAAGAGGTATTTAAAGAGCAATGCGAAGTGATCTCTATCGAGCATGAAGGGAAGCTTATTGCCAGTGTTATGAATTTTTATTTCCGCGACGAAGTATTGCCGTATTATGGGGGCGGTAAAGCTGAAGCCAGAAACTTATATGCTAATGACTTTATGTACTGGGAAGTGATGCGGCGAGCAGTTGAGAAAGGTGTAAAAGTCTTTGATTATGGACGCAGTAAAATTGGTACAGGATCTTATCGATTCAAAAAGCATTGGGGCTTTCAAGAGTCGCCATTATTTTATGAGTTTGAGTTAGTAAAATCAGATTCGATGCCAGATATTAATCCTTTAAACCCGAAGTACAAGTTTTTTATTGCTGCCTGGAAGAGACTGCCATTGAGTGTTAGTCAAATCATTGGACCTTTGTTAGCAAAAGATTTGGGTTAAGGGAAAAGACGCAATAGGAAGGGTATCAGCCATTGTAAAAAACTGACTAAAATTAATAAAGCTGCTAGGTAGTACAGTGTGTTTATATGCAGTAAGCTGCTTAAAAAAATAGTTATTGCATCTGCTTCTGATATGTTTTCTAGTCCCTCTTGCTTTGTATCATAGAGATTGTAGTTAATTGTACTTGCTTGATTAATGTGAGTTGATGTTTTTTGTGTCTGTTGAGTGCTAAATCCGTTCTTGAGATTTTGTAGGGCTGGAGTGGTAGATATTTCAGACTGTATCAGCCGATCTAGCTCTAAGGAAAAAAAAAGATCATAAGCAAAGTCAGTAGCTAATGCATCAGCATCATTCCATAGTTGCTTAGCTTGGGAGAGAGAATTTAAAGACTTAGATAGAAGCTTGTTATCCTGATAATCATTTATAAGCTTTTTACCCTGAGCTTTGAGATCATAGAGCTTGGTTTTTTGTTGTACTTCGTCTGTATGTTGTGGAATGCGAAAGAGTGGTGAGTTATCAGTTTTATAATCGTTTGGGCGATAGTTTTCTTTTTTCTTGGGCTGTTCTGAACTGACATTGAGTTGAGTTTTTGTGTGTTTTGATGGTTGTACTGGAAAATCCGCATGTGGATCAATTTGCACTAGTGCTCCATTAACCAAGCAAGGTAGAACAAGAAATAAAAGAAAATAGCTTAGCTTAAAAAGGAGTAAGTGTGGAAAGTTTTTTTTCATAGTTTTTGATTGTATAGCTTTATATGTATTTTGTAAAAAAATTTGAAAAGAGTAGTGTATGAAAAATTTATTATTCCTTGCGCACCGAATTCCCTATCCACCCAATAAAGGAGATAAAATTCGTTCCTATAATTTTCTTAAAGGGCTAACTAAAGATTACAATATTCATTTAGCTGCATTTATTGATGATGCAGAGGATTGGCAATATGTTGATAAAGTCGAAAACTTGACCGTGAGCTCTTTTTTTGTCAATCTTAATCCGTCTTTAGCTAAAATAAAAAGTTTGTCAGGGTTATTAACAAATAAAGCACTTTCTATACCTTATTACCATAATAATAAAGTACAGCAATGGGTTGATAAAACGGTTCGAGAAAATAAAATAGAAAAAATATTTATATATTCTTCGGTCATGGCTCAATATGTTAAGAAACATCAAACCGACTGTGTGATTGATTTTGTCGATGTTGATTCTGATAAGTGGTTGCAATATTCGCAAAAAGCAAAATGGCCAATGAATTGGGTTTATAAGCGTGAAGCAAAGAGGTTATTAGAGTTTGATTCTAGAGTTGCCAAGTTAGCAAAGATGAATATTTTTGTTTCTCAGGAAGAATCGCAATTATTTACCAGCTTAGTCGATATTGACCCTAAAAAAGTCAGCTTTGTTAATAATGGCGTTGATACGGAATATTTTAGTGTTAATGAATCGTACAATTCACCTTATAATAAGCCTGAAAATATAATAGTCTTTACAGGAGCGATGGATTATTGGGCTAATGTTGATGCTGTTACATGGTTTGTGCGTGAAGTTTTTCCAATAATAAAACAACAGTGTAGTAATGCACAGTTTTATATAGTGGGTTCAAAGCCAACGAAAGAAGTGATGCACTTAGCTAGTACAGAAGGTGTCTTTGTTACTGGAAGAGTCGAAGATATTCGGCCTTATTTGAGGTTTTCATCTATCGTTGTAGCACCTTTACTTATCGCGCGAGGCATTCAAAATAAAGTATTGGAAGCGATGGCAATGGGGAAAAAAATAGTCGCTACGCCGCAGGCAATTGAAGGAATAAAAATAGTCGATCAAGAGGTTTATATAAAAGATAATGCTGAAGATTTTGCAAAGCAAGTACTTTTATTGTTGGATAATACTCAGGCAAGTTTTTATGTAAAAGAAAATCGTCAATTTGTGCAAAAGAATTTTAGTTGGGGTGCGAGTCTTAAACGGCTAATACATATAATCGAAACGTAACCGTTCACATGCCCCCTAAATTTCATATAAAAATATCGTCATCCCCGAAGTCTACCCAGTCAAGCGTGGGCACA
>CBDVDU010000098.1:0-8056 GCA_965372825.1 uncultured Gammaproteobacteria bacterium
CAAAACCGTTTAAAAACTTTCATAAACCACCTTCAAAATTAAAAAAGTATTCTTAATATAGCCTTTCAAGCTCAAACTAATTGTGACTTAAAGCTAACTTTATGCAACCATATAAAACTCTATTTAGCTGGAATACTGTTCCATTAATACTGTTTGCGCCTGACAAACCTCACCTTCAGGAATATTTTGTATATAGCTACCATCACTCTGCATAATCCACGAGCCCGCATTATCTTTCAAATATAAGTCTAAGTCAGCTAATACACGTGCTTTTAACGCTTTATGTTCGATAGGAAAACAAGCTTCCACACGTCTAAACATATTACGATTCATTACATCTGCACTCGCGGCATAGACCTCTTGATTACCGCCATTTTCAAACATATAAACACGCGTATGCTCTAAAAATCGACCGATAACAGAACGTACTTCTATATTATCAGAGACACCTTCAATACCTGGACGCAAGGAACAAATACCACGCACAATAAGCTTTACCTCCACACCTGCCTGAGAGGCACGATATAAAGCTTGAATAATCTGGCCTTCTACAACTGAATTGACTTTAAAAATGATTTTAGCGGGCACACCTTTTTTAGCAAATTCGATTTCTCGCTCAATTTTTGCTATCAAACCTTTATGCAAAGTAAAAGGAGATTGCAATAACTTATGCAGCTTAGTCACCTTCCCTAAGCTAGTTAATTGCCAAAAAACTTTCCTAACATCTTCGCTTAATTCTTTATTACAGGTAAATAAACCATAATCCGTATAAAAACGAGCTGTGTTAGGGTGATAATTACCCGTTCCTAAATGTACATAATCGCGGAATTTTTTACCTTCCTTACGAATCACCAGACACATCTTAGCGTGAGTTTTATATCCGACAACACCATAGACAACATGAACAGCAGCATCTTGTAATTTAGACGCTAAAGTAATATTAGCTTTTTCATCAAAACGAGCACGCAATTCAATCACAACCGTCACTTCCTTTCCTGCCCGCGCTGCTTTTAGCAAAGCATTAACGATAGGTGAATCAGCACTGGTTCGATATAACGTTTGTTTAATGGCCAAAACATATGGATCAGCCGCAGCTTGGCGTATAAAATCAATCACAGGAGCAAAGGACTCGTAAGGATGGTGTAGTAAAATATCTTGTTTTTTTATCGCATCAAAAAAGTTTTTATTACGCGAAAGCACGGCTGGAACTGATGGTTTATAAGCGACGAACTTTAAATCAGGACGATCTACCAAACTGGATATTTCTTGTACCCGACTCAAATTAACAGGCCCGTCGACTAAAAAGACTTGATCCGCGGAAATTCCAAAACGTGCCGCTAAAAACTGAACTGTGCCTTCGGTACAGTTTGCATCAATTTCCAGGCGCACTTCATCGCCATAATTACGCATGGCTAATTCGCCTTCTACCGCATTCAGCAAATCGTCAATCGCATCATCATCAACAAAAAGATCACTATTACGTGTGACTCTAAACTGATGACAACATTTGACCGTCATACCATTAAATAGTTGATCAACAAAGGCATGAATAATCGAAGATAAAAATACAAAATCATATTCGCCGCTACCCGTTTCTTCACTAGGTAACTGAATAATTCTAGGCAGCGCCCTAGGAGCTTGAAGAATTGCACGGCCACTATTACGCCCAAATGCATCTTTACCTGTTAAGGAAATAATAAAATTTAAACTTTTATTTAAAATACGCGGAAATGGGTGCGCAGAATCTAAACCTACTGGCGTTAAAATAGGCAGTAATTCTTCATGAAAAAACGTTTTTAGCCAGTCTCTCTGCTTAGCTGACCACTCATTACGACGAATAAAACGAATATTCTGCTCAGCTAGCTGAGGAATCAGTAATTCATTAAGCACTCGATATTGCTCATCAACTAACTTATGCGCCTTAGGTGCAATAGCATCTAACTGCTCTTGCGCATTTAAGCCATCACACATCGTCGCCAATGGATCTAGAGCTGCTAATTGAATAACGCTTGCAACTCTAACCTCATAAAATTCATCTAAATTAGAACAAGAGATGCATAAATAATTTAAGCGTTCTAATAAAGGTAAGTTTTCATTTTTTGCTTGTGCTAAAACACGATCATTAAACTCTAAAAGGCTGAGCTCACGATTAAAATATAAGGCAGGATTATTAAGATCCACTGTCTCAACAATCTCTGTGGTTTCAGTACTTTCTATATTTGCTTTGTTTTCTGTCATAGTCTTATTCACTGTTTCCCTTGATCTCAAACATGCCTAAATTTATCAAGAACTAAAACCACGATTGCCCTGTAAACCTCCGGTATGGATAGCAATGATTCTTTGTCCTGACTTAAAACAGCCTTGGCTAATTAAATCATAAATGCCATAAAGCATTTTTCCTGTATAAATCGGCTCTAATTTTATGCGCTGCGTTTGTTCAAACTGTTGTATAAACCGCAATAACTCTGGCTTTATTTTAGCAAAGCCACCAAAGTGGTATTGTAATTGGATAATCCATTCATTATTATGACACGCGGTATTTTTTAATAAAGACTTTACCTCTTGGTTTAAGTACTCAGCACCTTTCAACGCCGCAAAGCCAAACACCTGTTTATTATTAGGCACCGCACTCACTATCCCCGCCAACGTCGTCGCAGTACCGCAAGGCACACATAAGACATCATAATCTAAATCAATTTCTGCGACTAATTCAGCAACGCCCAGCAAAGCCAAATCCATCGCTCCCCCTTCAGGCAGCCAATATTCGCCTTTTTGTAAATCAGGAAAAGTATCGTATGCTTTATATGCTCTCAACAATCGATAATCACTGCGAGAAACAAATTTCAAATGCATTCCCCAAGCCGCCATATCACTTAAAGTGGGATTTAATACCTCTGGGCGCTCACCGCGAATGCGCGCTTCTGTCTGTATACCTAATAATTTACCAACATAAGCTAAAGCATGTAGATGATTAGAGTACGCGCCACCCATAGAAATAATTTTGTGCGTATTTAATGATAATGCATGCTCCAATATATATTTCAGCTTACGCCACTTATTACCAGAAATAATCGGATGCAATAAATCATCTCGCTTTAAATAAAGCTCAATGCCCTGCTCTTGTATAAAGGGCTCAATAATTTGAGTTAATGTCGAAATCCCTAACTTCTTCTCTATTACAATCAGTTGTTTATTTAACATAGCAGTAACGTCTCATTATTAAAGGGTACAAACAGTTTTTTCAGTTTGTCATTCCTGCATGTTGTTAGCAGGAGTCTATTGTTAAGCATAGATTCCCGATAAAAAGACCTCGGGAATAACGAGACCTTATAGACCTTTGCCCATGAATAATGAGAACTTACACATAGAAGATAAGTATAACCCTTATCTGTAGACAAAAAAAAGCCCTCTGAGTCTTAAAGGACAAAGAGGGCACAAGGTAGAGCTGATAAAATAGCTCTTATAACACGAGGAGGTTAAAAATCTTACATCTACTACTGAATAAAACGCTTAAAAATTAGTTTAGCTCTGCTTTGGGCATGATATTACTTAAAACAGTTGCACTAGCAAATAAAACGGTGGAAATAATAAACTGACCAGAAATAAATCCCCAAAGCCCAACAATAAATAAAATACCGGTTGCAATGTCTCTATTAAGGTTTGTCATGCTAATATCCTGTTAAAATATATTCTGAAAAGGTAGAGACTTTATTTCTCTAATGTTGAGTATTTTACTCTGTTTTTATTAATCAACAATACCCACGGTATTAAACTAATTGTTTCCAAATAAGAAACAAAAGGCTATTTTATGCACGAAGAAGATCAAGAAAAAAAAACTACGGAAGCCTACGATAAGTTATTTAAAAATATGCCCGGCATAGGCTTTATCAACCGAAAAAAGAGAATCAAAGCCTATATACAGATATCTGAAATGGCCGAGTATATGATCAAAAACAATGAAATTAACGAGGGTCAAGCCTTATTCATTTTTTCCTTACTGATGCGCAAATGTTCCGACTTCCAAAAAGCAGCTACAATGACAGCACTAACGCTGAACTCTATAGGTAAAGGCGTAATTTCACCTATAGGCATAAAATTTAGTTTAGATGTCCGTAAAAACTTAAACTTACCCAGTACTCATCATAGCGATAAGGTAATAGACTCAGATGAAAGCGATGCTTAAATCAATATAATTCTATTTTTCTAACGCCCTTTCTTTGCTTATGCTTACATTGATTAAAAAAATCTTCGCTAAAAAGACAATTACCGAAGAAGCTGACCCAATTATAGAAAACCACAATCCTAATTTTGTGACCGACCCAGCTAAAATAATACATTTACTTAGCCAGATTGAAGCTGAAACTGCTTTTTGCAGTATTGAGCTACAGGGGTCAGATGAAACCTACACGTCACATATCATGGAAGTGCAGGCAGATAAACAAAAAATTTTACTGGATGAACTGGTGCCTAATTCAGGTAATTCGCTGCTGCGGCAATGTAAAGAGCTCAAGTTAACGACATTCCTAAACAACATACATTTATCTATATCCCTAACAGACATATCCCCAGCCGAATCTCTAGGCGAACACTTCTTTAATGCCCCCCTACCTAAGCGCATTTACTACCCACAACGCCGAACCTCGCCTCGGATAGCTATTAGCGCTTATAACCTAACCTTTCAAGGTACCTCCAATAGAACTCACTTTACCATCGGCGGCATAGTCTGCGATATATCTCGCAGCGGCATAGGACTTATTGTTAATAGCAGTAATTCAAGACTGATCCGTGGAGATCAATTAAATAACTGCACACTCACTCTTCCCAATGAGATAAGCATTCACTTTGAGCTACTTATTCGTTCCTCTAAACCCTATAGTAATAGCCGAACAAAATTACTAATAGGAGGGCATTTTGACCAGCTCAAGTCACCTAAAGAACAAAATCAACTAGAGCAATTTTTTGCCCTAGTTGAACGCTCACAAATACGTCAAAAGAAAGACTATTAACCAATTCGCCAGCTCCTATAAAAGCTGGACTTATGTAAATAGCTCGTAGATACTTAGCGAGTTAAATAAACTTATAACACTTACTGGAGAAATAAAAATGGGTTTTATGCAAGGCAAACGTGTCCTTATTGTTGGCTTAGCCAGTAACCGCTCAATTGCATGGGGTATTGCACAAGCAATGCACCGCGAAGGTGCAGATATCGCTTTTACTTTTCAAAATGAAAAACTACAAAGTCGCGTAGAGAAAATGGCCGCAGAATGTAATTCTAATATCACGATCGAATGCGATGTAAGCAGCGATGAACAAATCGACAACGTCTTCACTGAACTAGGCAAGCACTGGGATGGTTTAGATTGTATCGTGCATTCTGTTGCATTCGCCCCTAGGGATGCGCTTGATGGTGATTTTGTTAACGCCACAACACGCGAAAATTTTAGAATTGCCCATGATATCAGCTCATATAGCTTCACAGCTCTAGCTAAAGCTGGCAGAGAAATGATGGCTGGGCGCAATGGCTCATTACTGACATTAAGCTACCTAGGTGCTGAACGCGCAATCCCAAACTACAATGTTATGGGGGTTGCTAAAGCTAGCTTAGAAGCTAACGTTCGTTATATGGCGGTTGCTTTAGGTGCAGAAGGTACGCGTGTTAATGCCGTCTCTGCCGGCCCAATTAAAACACTCGCCTCAGCAGGGATCAATAACTTCAAATCCATGCTAAGTAAAGCAGCTGATACTGCGCCATTAAAGAAAAATGTAACGATTCATGAAGTAGGAAATGTATCTGCCTTTCTTTGCTCTGATTTAGCATCTGGCGTAACCGGTGAAATCACTTATGTTGATGGCGGTTACAATATTGCAGGAATTGCTTCATCTTAAGTTTTTAAAGTAAACCGCTTGATCGTAGCATAATACGGCAGCAACAAAAAAGGGGCGATCATCGCCCCTTTTTTATACCTGTTAGTAAGGCAGAGAGTTACTCCTTATGCCCCTTAACTGTTACCTTAGTCACTGCGCGTATACCTTCAATGACAGCGCCATAATCAGCCTGTCCTAAAGCCCTAGCAATATTCGCTTCAGCCAATGCGACCTTCTCAGCCTCATCATCTTTAGCGCCATCAGCGACCGATAATAAACTCACTACCGTTTGATTACCTTCAATAGAATCAACGACTAATATCGTTGGCTTTCCAGCTATCGGCTTAGCAGCCTTAAATACAGCCTGGTTAACTTGCCACGGTAAATCGCCGCCATTACGCTTTAACTCAGCAATTTCAGCAACGACCAAACCCTGCTCTTTAACCGCATCACTTAAAGTAACACCAGCAGCTAGCTGCACTTTAATATTCTCAGCAGCTGCACGAGCCTGTGCTTTAGCTTTATCACTTTGAATAGCACCAACAATTTCTTGTTGCACTGTTGCTAACGGCTTAGCTTCAGAAGGTAGGTGCTCTAATAAACGTAAAACGACTAAACGACCCTCACCTAGCTCAACCGGCTCACTATTATGTCCTTGTAAAACAGCCTCAGAGAAAGCGATATTTCTGATACCCTCTTCACTAGCAACACCCTCACCTACGCTACGCTCAAAAAGCTCACTTTGTTTAATAGTTAAACCTAGATCGTCAGACACAACTTGTAGATTATCTGAGTTCTCAAAACTCACTTCTGTTAGTGACTCACCTAACTGATAAAATTGAGTTTCTGCTTCAACACGCTGCACCGCTTGTTGCGCTTCATTTTTAACATCAGCAAAGGCTTTAGTTTGCGCAGGAACCAACTCAGTAACAGTAATTAAGTGATAACCGAAAGCAGATTTAACGGGCTTAGACACTTCACCTAAAGTTAATTTCGCCGCTGCTTTTTCAAAAGCAGGCTCCATAACGCCAATTTCAAACAACCCTAAATCACCACCACTTTTAGCCGTTAATGAATCATCAGATAAAGCAGCCGCTAAATCAGAGAATTTTTCATTCGCTAATCGTACTTGTGCAGCCTCTGCTTTAGCTAGCGCCTGCTCTTCAGTGGTATCTTTTGTTTTAGCAAATAGAATATGACTTATTTTTCTACGTTCTTTTTTCGAATATAACTCTTTATTCTCTTCGTAATAGGTTTTGATTTGATCTTCTGTAGGAGAAACATCCCCCATCAAGTCAATCAATACTAACTCTACATACTCAACTGAAACCTGCTCAGCTGATTGGTATTCATTCACATGCTGCTGGTAATAAGCATTAATCTCATCGCTTGTAGGAAGCTCATTAACTGGCTGTACGTTAACCGCTACATACTCAATATGTCTCGTTTGGTTTTGAATTTTAAAGAAGCTATCAATATCATGCTGAGAAACAAAGCTGCTTTCAGTAACCGCTTTTTGATATTGCTCCATGAGCAATGCTTTACGGATACGGTTAACAAATTGTGCAGACGTCATGCCTTGAGTAGCTAGAAGCGTCTCATATTGCTTCTTATCGAACCGTCCTTCACTCTGAAAATACTGTAGCGAAGCTATAAATTTACGCACCGTCTCATCGGTAACTGATAACTTCTCAGCTGTCACATGCTGCAATAAAAGTTCATCACGAATTAACTTCTCAATTGCCTGTTTTTTTAACATTTCTTCAGGTAATTGCATTTCAGCATACTGCTGTTTGAATTGAGCGTAAGCCTGATTTACGTCTCGCTGCACAAATTCTTTATCACCGACAACAACAACAGCGATTTCTTGGCCGCCCTCAGTATAATTTTGCAATCCCCATAATGCAAAAGGGACACAAATCAATATCAAGATGACCCAAGCAAAAGTACCTTGTGTTTTTTCTCTTATTTTTGACAGCATTTGATTAGCCTTAACCGATTGATTGAACTATATGACGCCTGTTTGTTATTTATCTAAACAGATCCTTTGAACGAGTTATATCTCATTCCCCTTTTTACAAACACTTAATTTTAAACAAAAAAAAACCCCGAGCCAAAAATGGGTCGAGGTTTCTTAATATGGCGGAGCGGACGGGCTTCGAACCCGCGACCTCCGGCGTGACAGGCCAGC
>CBDVDU010000099.1:0-7973 GCA_965372825.1 uncultured Gammaproteobacteria bacterium
ATTCGCCGCGTGGCGAATCGATTTTTGTGACAGGAGTCCCAAAATCTATCATAAGATGCGCGGTGGCGCGCCTACATGGTTTTGTCCCCTCTTAAGTGGGTAGCCATATTGTTGAACGTAGAAACAAACAAAGAACATTAAACCCTAAAATTAAAGAGAATCTTATGAGTAAAAAATATTTAATAGTTGGCGGTGTTGCCGGTGGCGCATCTGCGGCAGCCAGATTAAGAAGACTAGGCGAAGACGATGAAATTATTATGTTCGAAAAGGGGCGTGATGTTTCATTCTCAAACTGTTGCCTGCCTTATCATTTAAGTGGTCAAATTAAAAAGCCTGAACACTTGATATTGATGAACCCTAAAAAATTCAGTGGGCAATATAATATTGATGCACGGACTCATAGTGAAGTGATTGCTATTGATAGAGACAATAAGGAAATTGAAGTTAAAGACTTATTATCGGGTAAAACCTATAAAGAGTCTTACGATAAACTGGTTTTATCCCCTGGGGCGCATCCTATCGTACCGCGCATTCCAGGTATTGAAAAAGCGAATGTTTTTACGATAAGAAATGTCGTTGACATTGATAAACTCAACCAATTTATTCACAAGGTTAAGCCTTCCAGAATCACTGTAATTGGGGGGGGATTTATTGGTATTGAAGTGATGGAAAACTTAATAGAAGCGGGACATCAAGTTTCTTTAGTGGAAGCATTGCCACAAGTGCTGAATCAGTTTGACCATGAATTAGTGCAGATTTTGCACAAAGAAATTATGGATAATGGCGTTGAGTTGATTGTTGGCGATAAGGTGACAGGCTTTGATACTAATAAAGTCATACTGGAATCAGGTAAAGAAATTCATTCAGAAGTCGTGGTCATGTCTATCGGTGTGTTACCTGAAACAGGTTTAGCTAAGCAAGCTGGACTTGAGTTAGGTAAAACAGGCGCGATTAAAGTTGATCCTAATTTCCTCACCAATGACCCTGATATATACGCAGTCGGTGATGCGATTGAAGTGTATAACATTTTGACTCAAGATGAATTCAAATTATCATTGGCAGGGCCAGCATTAAAACAAGCGCGTTCGGTGGCAGATCATATTCATGGGCGCATTGTTAATAATACGGGCTATATCGGCTCTTCAGTGGTTAAAGTTTTTAACTACAATGCGGCTTCGACAGGTTTGAATGAAAAAATGTTGGCAAACCTGAATATTGAATATGGCTGGGTGCAAATTATCCCTAAAGATAAAGTCGGCATTATGCCCGATGCGGAAGAGTTAGGTTTTAAAGTGATCTTTGAAAAACCCACAGGTCGAGTACTGGGTGCGCAGGCGATTGGGCATGGTAATGTTGATAAACGTGTCGATGTCATTGCAACAGCAATTAAATTTGGTGCAACCGTTGAGCATTTACGCGACTTAGAATTATGTTACGCGCCGCCGTTTGGTACGGGAAAAGATGCAGTAAACTTTGCAGGTTATGTCGCGTCTAATTTATTACACGGCGCATTTGAGCAGGTGTCCATGAGTGAAGTACGTGGATTGGTTGAGAGCGGTGCTTATATTCTGGATGTACGTGAAATGGATGAATATGAAGCGGGGCATATTAAAAATGTAAATATAATCCCTCTTTCAGAATTACGTGACCGCTATCAAGAAATCCCTAAAGATGTACCTGTTTATGTTCATTGCCGCTCAGGTCAGCGTTCATACAATGCGGTATTAACACTGCAAGCGAAAGGCTATAAGCAAGTATTTAATATTTCTGGTGGCTTTGTAGGGGTTTGTTGTTATGAGTATTTTAATGATAAAACCTTAGGTAGAGACCCGATAGTGACAGAGTATGATTTGAAGTAACAGGCTTTTGCATTTGCTGGATTACACTTTAAGGTAGCCCGTATGAAGCCTTAGGAACATGCTCGACACACATTTACATCATGATATGGGGCGCAGGTCTTTAGCCTGCATTTTAAAAGGCGGACTAAAGATCCGCGCCCCATTGTGCTCAGGTCTGTCATGCTTATTCCTTAGCGTAATACGGGCTACTTTTTAGTGACTTCAATGGGAACAAAAAATAAATAATGAATGAAATATTTGAAATAGTGTTTAACCTCTCCATGCTTGGCTTTGTCGCAGGGAGCATGATTACACTGGGATTAGGTTTAAGCGTTGCGCAGATTTTTGCGCCCTTTAAAAATGTACGCATCGTGATTCGAGCATTGATTGCCAATTTCATCATCGTTCCGCTGTTTGCCTTAGGACTAGTGAGCTGGCTTCCTATGTCGGAAGGAGTACGTATAGGCATAATACTAACCTCTTTAGGGGGAGGTGCTCCTTTTATCCCAATGATTGTGGCAATGGCTAAAGGTCATGTGGGAGGCGGTGTCGGACTGATGATGTTACTTTTGATCATCACGGTTTTTTTTATGCCACTCGCGGTGCCGGTGATGCTCTCGGGCGTGTCAGTCAGTGGATTAGAAATTGCCAGATCCTTAGTGACGATTATGCTGCTTCCTTTAGTGCTTGGGCTTTTTATCAGAGCGCGGTTTTTAGGTTTTGCACAACGTATTCAGCCTTTTACCGCAAAATTCACCAATATTTCTATATTGATATTGATTATTGCAGTGTTGTTTTTATATACAGACATAATCATTGCTAATATCGATATACTCTTAGTCATCACTTTATTCTTTTTAGGGGCGATGATGATTGGCTACCTAAGTGGCGGAAAAAGGAGAGAGGTGCGTATCATTTTTGCTGTCGGTACTGGGCTGAGAAATCCCCCTGTTGCTATATTAGTGGCTAGCCAGAACTTTGCATCGGAGCCTATAGCAGCCATTGTTCCTTTGCTGGTTGCAATAATAGGATTATTGATCTTGTTACCATTGGCAATTTTAGAAAGAAGATTACGCGTAAAGCGTCAGAGAAAAATTGACACAAGTGGCTTGATTTAAGCCTCTCTATAATGCTTCATATTTTATGCGATGAAGTAAAAAACTTAAAAATTAGGTAAACTTATGCACGTCATTATTAGTAACCTTCCCCCGGAAACCACCAAAGAAGTGTGTTACTGGAAGAAATACAAGAACGACATATTAAATCACTGATTTAAAGTTAGAAACAGCAGGGAGCCCAGATAAAGTGACAGCAATCATACTTTGGGTACGGGACATGCAGGAGCGACTGTTTTAGAGAAACGAGTGAATGGCAAGTACTGCCATGGACGTGTGTTAAAAGCTTATGCGACGAGAGAAGTGGCAGGGGATGAGTGACAATAAATATCGGTATACATTATTGGGCTACCTTATTAACACGGGATACCTTAGGTATACTCGTTCCAGCGCTTAGCGTCACTGCCATATAAGTTAAGCTCCAAAAGAGTAGGATGGGCAAAGGAGGTACGACGTGCCCATCACATTGCTATGATGGGCACGGGATAAAGCTCCTTTGCCCATCCTACATTGTAATATAGGCTTAACTTAATGGCAGTGACGGAAACCATGGGAACTAGAAAATATTCCACATAAAACATAAAACATAAACCTATAGTCCCGATAAAAGAAATAATGAATAATTCATTAGAGTTAAAAATAAACCCTCCTTTGCAAATGCTGATTAGTCTTATCTTAATCTATATTATCGCAAGTATATTGCCAGTATCGGTCACTTTACTTGAATACAAATGGAGTTTAGGAGGCGTTTGTCTTACTATAGGTTTATTTTTTAATGTCGCTGGTGGTATTTTTTTTCGTTCAGAACAAACCACGGGTAACCCAAACAAGCCTGAAACGACATCATCATTAGTAACATCGGGGGTTTATCGTTTTACTCGTAACCCAATGTATGTCGGCTTATTATTTTTACTGCTTGCATGGGCAATCTACTTAGGTAGTTTTTTTAGTATGCTCGTTATTCCGCTATTTCAGCAGTATATGACTCGGTTTCAGATTATCCCTGAGGAACGAGCTTTGGAAGCATTATTTACTGATCAGTTTCCCCATTATTGTAGTCAGGTTCGACGTTGGTTATAACACAAGAAATTTGTAGGAGAGGCTTTAGCCACGATTTAAAACAAGTCGTGGCTAAAGCCTTTTGCACTGAAAGTATGTCACTATGAGACTCTCTTTAACCGCAAAAGAATCCATAAAAACCGCGTTAGCAATGACTATTTCCTATGGTATTGCTTTGTCTATGGATTGGGGAACCCCAATGTGGGCGGGTTTTTCGGTTGCTTTTGTCAGTCTGTCAACCAGTGGGCAGTCTTTTCAAAAATCGACCATGCGGATGTTTGGGACTTTAATTGCAGGTCTTGCCTCTTTAATTCTGATAGCCTTATTCCCTCAGGATCGATGGCTTTTTATATTCGCACTCTCTCTTTATATTGGGTTTTGTACTTATATGATGGGCGCTGCTAAATATCAGTATTTCTGGTTTGTCTGCGGTTATGTGTGCATTATTGTTGCTTTAGAAGCAGGGCCTAATCCCGTTAATGCCTTTCATCTTGCTACCTTGCGCGCTCAGGAAACGGGGCTAGGTATTCTGGTTTATAGTGTGGTCACGGCTGTGCTCTGGCGTAAAAGTAGTGTCGATGATTTTAATACCAACATTATTCAATTACAAACGACCCTGCATCAGCTTTACCAAAGCTCCTTTAGTTTGATGACTGGGCAGGGGAACCTTGCGGCAACGAAAGCGTTAATGGCTCAGGCAGGTCAGCTACAAATTCAGTTTAAAATACTATTAGAGGCTGCAAAAACAGAAAGTTATGACATCAGACAACGAAACCTACAGTGGTGCTTGTATCTAAGGCAGGTCACTGAGCTGAGTACCATTATGGAGCACTGGCATGATGATTTAGCAAGCGTAAAATCGATTGACCAGCAAAAATTAATGCTTAATTTAGAGTCTTTTGATAAGGAAATTCAGCAACGGTTTGAGCAAGTTAAGCGAATGCTAGAAGGCAATGCACCTGAATATCATCTCCAATCTATTGAACTACAACTAGATAAAGAGACACTAAAAAGTCTTTCGCATTTTCAGATATCAGCATTATTAGCAACGCAGACAAACTTACAGCAATTAGAACAGCTCACTCAGGCGATGTGGCATAACATCGCTGAGATTAAAGGCTTTAGTCAGGAGGTTTTTTCCATGAGCCAGAGTCAGCCTAAAAAAGCTGAATTTGCTTTTGATATAGAGCGCCTAGCCAGTATTATTCAAGTGATGGCAACTTTATGGTTATCTTTTCTGGCTTTTATTTATATTCCTGACTTACCTGGAAGCATCGTTTTTGTTGTTATAACAGGGGTTATTGGTATGTCATTAGCCGCTAACCCTAATCGGCCTGTCTCATCCATGTTTATGCCATTTGCCACTAGCACCCTATTTTGTAGCATTATTTACGCGATTATTATGCCGCAACTATCGAGTTTTTTGGGCTTAGGCATGGTGATATTTATAGCGACATTTATTATCTGTTATCTCTATTCCAGCCCACAACAAGGCATGGGTAGAGCGGCGGGGTTAGCCGTTTTTGTGACCATGATCGGCGTTAATAACCAACAATCTTATAATATTCTTTCCGTCTTTAATACTGGAATGGTGTTTGTGGAAATGTTTATTATTTTAGTCATTACCGCGCATATTCCTTTTTCTGCACGCCCTGAACGTGCATTGACGCGCTTACTGAGTCGATTTTTTCGTAGCAGTGGCTATTTAATGGCTAATTTGTCGGTTGAGCAGCACTCACTTTCTTTTTGGGAGAGGCAGCGTAAAGCCTTTCATCTTAGAGAACTTAAAACCCTGCCGAATAAAATAAAAAACCGGAGTCAGTTGCTTAATCCAAAGCAATTACAGGGCGCTTCAATTCAGCAAATACAAACGATGATCAGCCAGTTAAAGAGGGTACATATCCGTCTACAGCTTTTACTTGAAGCGCGCAAACAGCCCCAATCTCAGTTATTAGCAAGTGCATTACAGACAGATAGCCAAGCATGGAATGAGCGTATGTTAGAAGCGTCACAAACCTTAGCCAAGCACTCTGTTATTGAAAATCACACGGAATTTCAGACTCAACTGACGGATATAACAACTCACCTAGAGACTCATATAAAAACACTGTTAAACGAGATAGAAGATGACCAACTGAGTGAGAGGGATAAAGAAAACTTTTACCGCTTACTCGGTGCTTATCACGGCGTTTCCAACGCCTTGCTGGACTATTCTGATAATGCCCAGTTGATTAACTGGGCCGAATGGCAGGAAACTAGACTTTAATTAATCATTCTTTGTAATTTAACAAAAAGTAATACCTCTCCCAAAAAGAATAACCCCAGAGAACACAGAGAGCACAGAGTTATCAGGACAAAAACTCTGTGTCCTCTGTGGTAAAAATGTTAACTGTGTATGCTCACTTTACTTATCACGTAGAGAATACTATGAATCAAATGCCTTATGAATTTGCTATGGGTGGTGTTTATTTCCCACCGTTACTGATCGATACTTTGCTTGGTTTTGCTGCCACCTTGGTAACGACTCATTTACTTAACCGCTATCGATTGAGTCAATACTTTTTTTATCCACAGTGGGTGTTTATCGCACTGATTGTTATTTATACTGTTATTTTCGGAACTTTTGTTATTAAGGGCTAATACATGACGCGCTATCTGAAATACCTGCCGACACTCATTATTGTATGTGTGGCAATTGCTATGGTATCACTTAAATACTGGGATTATATAACGAATCCATGGACACGTAATGGGCAAGTGATGTCCTATGTCATACAAATAACATCTCGCGTAACCGGACCTATCGTTAAATTACCAATCAAAGACAACCAGCTTGTTAAGGCAGGGGAGTTATTGTTTGAAATTGACCCAAGCACTTTTAAGGCAAGCCTGGATCAGGCGCATGCCAATTATGACAAAACATTGGATGACATAGCGGCATTAGAGAAACAGGTTGATGCCGCTAAAGCCGGGGTTGCTCAAGCTAAATCTGCTATCTCTGAAGTGCAGGCAGTGATCAATGCTAATGTTTCTCAGCTTGCAGAGGCAAAATTAAGACTTCAGCGCAACCAAGAGTTATTGTCTACAGGTGCGACATCTAAGCAACATTATGATAACTTAAAAATGCAACATGATGTTGCTCAAGCGAATAAACAGCAAACTAACGCAGCACTACTTACTGCGCAAAGTGCTTTTTTGCAGGCTCAGGCAAATCTTGCTCAGGCACAGGCAAATCTAGGTGCAGCGGGTGCAGATAATGCGCGTTTGCGTGTCGCAAAAGCACAGCTTAAACAGGCGCAGCTTAACCTTGATTATACCCGTGTCGTGGCTCCAGTTGACAGCTATGTCACTAACTTGAGTTTGCAGTTAGGTAGCCAGGCAGTTGCAAATCAACCCACGCTCGCATTGGTTGATGCCAATGGTTTTTGGGTCTACGCTTATTTTCGTGAGACATTGGTCGGCAAGATGCAGGCAGGCGATTCAGCTTTAGTCACTCTGATGAGTTATCCAGATACACCCATTAGCGGTAAAGTCGATAGTTTAGGGCGGGGTATCGCTCAGGCTGATGGTAGCACTGGTTATAATCTGTTACCTAATGTTAATCCGACTTTTGAGTGGATTCGATTAGCTCAGCGTATTCCTGTAAGAATACATTTAGATAAGCTACCTGAGGGAGTGGAACTAAGAATCGGAGCGACTGCTTCGGTATTGGTGAAGACAGGTCAATAAGTATTGGTTACCAACTTAAGATGGAACAAATACCACACTGCCTCGTTCCAAGCGCACTGCGTTGTAATACCGCAAGTATTGTGGAAGCATCAAGCAGGTATTTATTGCTCATTCTCTACTTCTTCTTTTCTATTATTGAATAACATGTCTGTAAGATCGCTATCTGAGTTCAGGTACTTAGGAATCAAAATTAAATAATATCCGAAGCACTGCCAGTCATCAAAGGACTGGC
>CBDVDU010000100.1:0-7965 GCA_965372825.1 uncultured Gammaproteobacteria bacterium
CGTTTTTTTTTCAGAAACTGCTAACCTTAGACCTGTTGATTTTAATTGTTGAGAAAATATATTGGAAGAAGACTTAACAACCGATTTAGTGGTTTTACAGAGCCATTTAGAGGGTATGCTAGATCGTGTTCACTCTAATAGTACCACGTTGCGACGTTTTCAAATGTTTGAAAGGGGCTTGCTTGACCTTAATTCCTTAGCGGAAATGGTTGAATATGTTTTAAATGCACAAGATTTTTTTGATCTCGATTATATTGGTTTTTGCTTAGTAGATGCAAAGGATGAGCTGAAAAAGTTTTTACAAGAGGATGGTTTTGAATTAAAGGAAAATCCACAACTAATTTTTTTAAGTGATAATGAAGCTTTGCAAGCAGCTTTTGATGGATCGAATAGTCCTTATTTAGGGAAATTTAAAAGTACTAAGTGTGCTAGTTTTTTTGCTGTAAATGAACAGCCGTTGAGTGTAGCCGTTATTCCCTTGGTGCGTCGTGGCCAATGTTTAGGCGCATTAAGCATGGGGAGTTTGACTGCTGATCGCTTTACCGACACAATGGCGACAGATTTTATTGAGCATATGACATCTGTGGTAGGTGTGTGTCTGGAAAATCATTTGAATTATGAAATGATGAAACGGACTAGCCTGATTGATACCTTAACCGGAGTCAATAATCGACGTTTTCTTGAGCAAAGATTAGGCGAAGAGATCGATCGTGTACAGCGCAGTTCTGAACCATTATCTTGTTTCTTTCTGGATGTGGATTTCTTTAAGAAAGTGAATGATACATACGGACATCAAACAGGGGATCAAGTTTTAGTTGCTGTGGCCAATGTAATACGTGAGCAATTACGTAATAATGATGTCTTGGCGCGCTATGGTGGCGAAGAGTTTGTTGCTTTATTATCTAATATTGATGAAGCGATGGCAGTAGATATTGCTGAAAGAATCAGAAAAAAAATTAAAGCATTAGTTATAGAAGCTCAAAATGAAGTTGTTTCAGTGACCATTTCTATTGGTAGCGCAACTTACAAGCCTGCTAAGCGATCTCATTTAAGTTCGACTGAAATAGGAGTTGACTTAATTCATCAAGCTGATGAAGCCTTATATAAGGCGAAAAATAGCGGGAGGGATAAGGTTGTTTCTGCTGGGATTATGTCGGATCACTTGGCTTTGTCTAATTTATTTAAATAGATGTAGATTTATAGGCTACTCATTTAAGACGGGATATTAGTTATACTTGTAGGGCGTGGCTTCAGCCCGCCTTTAGAATAGGCGCATGCCATTAGCGGGCTAAAGCCACGCCCTACAGTTTTTAATATGTTCCGTTTTAAGTAAACTTGTCATATTGCTAATGTATGATTACATGGTAATATTACTTATCTTCTTTATCGTTATTAATAATTTTGGAGTTCCGCATGATTCAACAAATGGTCAGGCATCATAATATCCTTTCCATCGTTGGCAATATTATTACTGTCAGTGTTTCTAATAAGGAAGAAAGTAACGGTGCGGTAACGCGGTTTGGTGATTTAGCAATAGTCGAAGACGAATTTAGTACTTCGATTGCTCAGGTTATTAAAATTGATCGGGATGAAATTGCTTTACAAGTATTTTCCGGTACCCAAGGTGTGTCTAATGCCGCCTCGATTCGTTTTTTAGGCACAGCTATGAAGGTCACTTATTCGGCGGATATTTTAGGTCGAATATTTAACAGTATGGGTGAACCGATGGACGGTGGCTCTAAGCTGGAGCATGACCCAAAAGTAGCGATTGATGGGCCTTCTGTTAATCCTGTAAAGCGTATTCTTGCTTCTAAAATGATTCGGACCAATGTACCGATGATTGATGTTTTCAATTGTTTGGTCGAGAGTCAAAAAATCCCCATTTTTTCCGTATCGGGCGAACCTTATAATGCCTTTTTGGCGCGGATCGGTATTCAGGCTGATGCGGATATTGTGGTGTTTGCGGGTTTAGGTTTGATCTTTGATGATTTTCATTATTTTCAAACGCAATTTGAAGAAGCGGGTGTTTTTGCGCGTACGGTTATGTTCTGTAATCTCGCCTCAGACCCGATTGTTGAACGATTGCTCGTGTTAGATATGGCTTTAGCAGTAGCCGAACGTTTTGCCGTTGAAGAAGGTAAGCGCGTATTGGTTTTAGCGACCGATATGACTGCTTACGCTGATGCAATGAAAGAAGTCGGTATTTCTATGGAACGGGTTCCAGCTAACCGAGGCTATATGGGCGATTTGTACTCGCAATTGGCGCGGCGTTATGAAAAAGCTTGTGATTACGATGGTGCTGGTTCGGTAACTATTTTATCGGTAACGACCATGCCGGGTGGCGATGTAACTCACCCTGTACCAGATAACACCGGCTATATTACCGAAGGTCAGTTTTATTTGCATGATCATATGCTGGATCCTTTTGGTTCTTTATCACGATTAAAGCAGCATGTAATTGGCAGCAGTACTCGTGAAGACCATTCGCAAATTATGAATACTATGATTCGTTTTTATTCGGGCGCGGTAGAAGCTGAGCAAAAACAAGCGATGGCGTTTGATTTGTCCGTATTCGATGAAAAACAAATAAAATTCGGTGGGCTATTTAGAGATCGATTTATGCGCCTTGATGTATCTATTCCTCTGGAAGAGGCTTTGGATTTATGTTGGCAAACCTTGGCTGAGTGCTTTGATGAAAGTGAATTATTAATGAAGCAAGTCTTAATCGATAAATACTTTCCTAAAATAAAGAATTCTAATGGCTAGGTTAGCGTACAGTAAGGCATCTTTAAGTAAGATAGGCGCAAAATTAAAGCGTTATAAGAAGTTTTTGCCGTCTTTAGATTTAAAGCGCCAGCAATTAGCAGCTGAACGTAAAAAGGCTCAGTTACGGCTACAGCAAACAGAGTTAGACATAGAGCAGTGCTATAAACAAACAGCCGCTATGCTTCCGATGTTAGCTGATAAAACCATTCATCTAACAGACTTGGTCAAGTTGGAGCACGTTGAAATAGGTGAAGAGAATGTGGTGGGCGTGCATGTGCCGGTGCTGAAAAAAATGACCGTAGATGTACGGCCGTATTCACTTTTTACTGAACCCCATTGGGTTGACCAATTAGTTGTTCAGTTGAAACTTATGATGGAGTTAAAAATACGCCAGAAAATTGATACTCAGCGTGTTGACATTTTGGGGCTAGCGCTTAAAAAAGTAACGCAACGGGTGAATTTATTCGATAAAGTATTGATCCCAGAAGCACAACAGGATATTCGTAAAATCCGTATTTATTTATCTGATATGGATACCGCTGGCGTAGTGCGTGCGAAAAGTACCAAACAAAAACGTCTTAGAGAGGCAGGTTAATGGCTATTGTATCGCTTAAAAAAATAACTCTCTGTGGGCTAATAGCTGATAAAACACTTGTTTTAGATAAGCTACAAAGTTTAGGTGGAACACATCTTATTCCATTGGCGGGCAAGGTAAAAAAATCTGATACTGCGCCAGTACATAGCATTGACGATGCGCTGACTGCGTTAAAATATTTGCAGCAATGCCCTAAACAACGTCATCAAGTAACACAGCTTGAAGGTTTTGAATTTAAAACTGTCGTTCAAGAGGTTGTACACCTAAAGAGCCATTTACTTGATTTATTAGATCCACGCGAATTTTTACAGCAACGTATTAAAGACGTAGCCTTATGGGGGGATTTTTCCCTTGCTGAAGAAGGGCAGTTGGAGGGTTATAAGCTTTGGTTTTATATCGTACCAAAACGTTTAATGAAAATTGTGCGTCAGTCGGATCAAGTCTGGCAAATTGTTAACCAAACGAATACTGATGCGTATGTGGTTGTTATTGCTAAAGATGAACCAGCAAGTAAAGCGATGCCTGTGCCTAGAACGCATACCGGCAGTTTATCTCTGTCTCAATTACATAAAGATTTAGATGATGCTGAATTAGCAATAGAAGATGCTTATGCTAAACGTGAATATTTAACGCGTTGGATGTCGTTAATTATGCTTAATTTGGCTGCTTATGAAAATCAGTCAGATTTAGATGACGCGCATTTGTTGACCCGTGATGAGCCAGATGTATTTGTTGTACAGTCTTGGATTGCTGTAGAAGATATACCGCGAGTTGAAAATTTTTCTCAATATCATCGTTTAGCGATGTTAATTGAAGAGCCGGACGGTGTAGAGCAACCGCCGACCCTATTAAAAAATACCATGACCTTTGCTGGCGGTGAAGAGGTAGTTAAATTCTATCAAACACCAAATTATTATAGTTGGGATCCTTCGATTGTCGTGTTCTTTTCCTTTGCTTTATTTTTTGCCATGATCCTTTCCGATGCGGGTTATGCGGCATTATTTATGGGGATTCTAGCGCTTAAATGGCAGCGAATGGGACGTACCACTCAGGGTATTCGATTTAGAATGTTGCTATTGATTACCCTCGTCTCTTCCGGCGTGTGGGGAATAATGGTGGGTAGTTATTTTGGTTTTACGCCAGCGCCTGAGCAATTGGCAGGGAAGTTACATGTTCTGGATATCAATGATTTTGACGCCATGATGCGTATTTCTATTTTCGTCGGTGTGGTGCATATTGCTTTAGCAAACTTAGTGCAAGCTTATCAACTTAAACATAAAACGACACGCTTTGCAGCCTTAGGTTGGGCTTTGTTTGTGGTCGGTGGTTTTGTTTTATGGGTGGCGAAATCTAGTGAACACAAAATTTTACAACAAACAGCCTATGCACTTTTAGGAACGGCTGTATTTTGTTTGATTGTATTTACTGGTGATCGTAAAATTCAAAAGCCATTGGATGTACTTTTACGTTTATTTGATGGGCTTAAAAGTTTAACCAGTGTTACTAAAATATTTGGTGATGTTTTAAGTTATATGCGTTTATTTGCGCTTGGTTTAGCAAGTGCATCTTTAGCCATTACCTTTAATCAACTAGCTGAGCAGGTTTACCATGCGATGCCGGGTATGGGCTTATTATTCAGTATTCTTATTTTGCTTATTGGCCATACGCTGAATATTATGTTGGGCATTATGAGTGGTGTGGTGCATGGTTTACGTTTAAACTTTATTGAATTTTATAATTGGAGTGTCTCTGATGAGGGCTATCCGTTTAAAGCATTTTCTAAAAAAGAGGGTTATTAATGAGTGATTTTACTGTTGTTTTAGGTTGGATAGGCTTATATGCACCGATGGCTTTAGGTGCGATAGGGAGTATTATTGGTTGTGCGACTGCGGGGCAAGCGGCTATTGGTGCGATGTTAGATACCGATAGCGGTTATGGTCGTTATGTAGGGGTATCAGCTATGCCTTCGTCACAGGTTATTTACGGTATTGTGGTTATGTTTACCTTAAATAGACCGGTAACGGCAGAAGTAGCGCCAGGTTTATTTGCGATTGGTGTGCTAGCAGGGTTGGCTTTAATGATGAGTGCTATTTATCAAGGTCAATGTTGTGCCTCTGCAATTCATGCGACTAAAGCTAAACCGGAAATTTTTGGTTTATCGATTGCTCCAGCGGCGATTGTTGAAGGTTTTGCAGTTTTTGCCTTTATCTTTGCTTTAGTCATTAGCGCCAATATCCCTCAGGCTGTAGCATAAGGATAATCAGGTATGAGTGAACAAAATACAGAAGTCACCTCATCGGGTGTAGAAAGTTTAATCCAACGTTTACGTGACCAAGGTGTTTCTGCGGGACAAGAGCGCGCGGAAAGCATTGTTTTGGATGCACAAAAACGCGCAGAATGGATTATTGAAGAGGCTGAATTAGAAGCGCAGCAACTATTAGATAAGGCTAAAAATCAAAGTGATGCTTTACGTACGTCGGGCGAAGATGCTTTAAAGCTTGCCACTAGAGATGCCTTATTGAAATTGCGCGATACTTTATTAGGAAGCTTTAGTAAAGAGGTAAAGCGTGTTGTTGGGCAAAAAATGGAACAAGATGCTTTTTTGGAGCGCTTGATCTTGCAATTAGCCGGTAAAGTACGTGAGCAGCTGGACTTGGAAAGCAAAGAGAATGTCAGTATTTTCTTACCTAATAATGCGGTCGGCGTTGATGAATTAAAGAATAATCCTGAAGAAATGAATGTCGGTACTTTAACGCATTATACTGCATCTATTGCTGCTGATATGTTACGCGAAGGTGTGTCGATACAGGTGTCTGGGGATGTTAGCAAAGGCTTGTCAGTGCGTTTGGAGGATGATGATATGGTCGTTGATTTTACCGAAGAAACGATTTCCGCCTTATTGCTTGAGCATTTGCAGCCTAGATTTAGAACACTCTTACAAGGTATTGTGAAGTGAAACAAAATACGACGGCTTATACGATGTTAATGGCGAGTTTGCCACCGCATCCTATGTCTTTGTGGGATTTTAAACATAAGCCAGTGACGCGCTTGCGCCTAGAGCGCCAGTTAAAATTATTAACTGAGCAAGACAGTCAGCAATTAGCCGGGATAGAAAGTATTTTACACTGGGCAAAAATGCAAGAAGCTAATAGTGATGCCGAGATTGCTATTGAAGCAGATCGTGTTATCAAATCTATTAATAACCCCTTATTGCAAGAAGCTATTATCTGGCGCTTAGAGTTACGTATTATTGTCACGGCAATTAGACGGCGCAAATTAAATCGCCCGCCACCAGATAAACAAGAGAACTGGGGTTATGGTCAAGTTCTGCCACTGATTCGCAATAACTGGCAATTAGATGATTTTGGTTTAAGTCATCGCTTTCCATGGGTAGCTAAAGCACAAGATTTGTTTGTCAAAGATGAAAGTGTAGAACTGGAAAAGTTGTTGTTAAATTTGAGCTGGCAGCATTATGAACAGATAGGCCAAGCCCATTATTTTGATTTTGAGGCGGTTGTACTTTATGTATTGCGCTGGGATATAGTCAACAGATGGAGTCAATGTGATGAGCAGGCGGCAATGCTTCAATTTGAAGCATTAGTAAATCGCGGCTTATTACAAACAGCCTAATTAATTAGAGGTTTTGAGAGTTAAATGAATAACACAACTAACGCAAGTGCAAGGGTTGTCTCTGTCCAAGATAGTTTGGTATCGATAGAAACATTACCTGGAAGTAAACAGCCTTTAACTAAAAATGAAGTCGTGTATATTTTACCGACACGCAGTGACGCGAAGCACCAAGAGCGATTAAAGGCAGAGATTTTGCGTATTAATGGTTCAGTGGCTGATGCGCAGGTTTATGAAAGTACGGCTGGCGTTGCTGTCGGTGATTTAGTTGAGCAAAGCGCGGAAATGCTTTCTGTAGAGCTAGGGCCGGGTTTATTGGGTCAGATTTATGATGGCTTACAGAACCCATTGGATAAACTGGCCAGTGAGTTTGGTTATTTCTTGCCTAGAGGTGTCGATTTTCCCGCTCTGGACAATAATACCAAATGGGCATTTACACCGATCGTGCAAACGGGCGCAGTATTACGTGCTAGCTCTGTGATTGGTACGGTACCAGAGAGAGGTTATACGCACAAAATAATGGTGCCTTTTGATATTCAAGAAGAGGTCGTCGTTACTTGGATTCAAGAAGGCAGTGTTACCGTTGATGAGCCTGTAGCGAAAATCAAACTAGCATCAGGTAAAGAAAGAACGCTTACTTTGAAACAGCGTTGGCCAGTACGTAAAGCACTGCCTAAAAACCTATTAAAACAGAATATTGCCGAGCGTAAATACCCACACGAGCCGTTAGTTACGCATTTGCGCCTTATCGATAGTTTTTTTCCGATTGCTAAAGGTGGAATGGGGTGTATTCCAGGGCCTTTTGGTGCGGGAAAAACCGTATTACAGAATTTAATTTCACGTAATTCAGATGTTGATATCGTTATTGTGGTTGCTTGTGGGGAGCGTGCTGGAGAAGTAGTAGAAACAATTACCGAATTTCCTAAGCTCAAAGATTCTAAAGGCGACACCTTAATGGATCGCACGGTGATTATTTG
>CBDVDU010000101.1:0-7964 GCA_965372825.1 uncultured Gammaproteobacteria bacterium
CTACAGCATCTGCACATGGTGAAAAGTCTCAAGCAGCGTTCATGCGTATGCGTACTATTCACTGGTTTGATCTTGACTGGTCAAAAGATGAAGTTGCAATTAACGAAACTATGACAATTTCTGGTAAATTCCACGTTTTCGCTGGATGGCCTGAAACTGTTGATAAGCCTGAAGTAGCTTTCTTGAACATCGGTATTCCTGGTCCTGTATTTATTCGTGCAGGTTCTTGGGTCGGTGGTCAATTAGTTCCACGTTCTATTTCTTTAGAGCTTGGCGATACTTATGAGTTCAAAGTATTATTAAAAGCACGTCGTCCAGGTGACTGGCACGTACATACTATGATGAACGTTCAAGGTGGCGGACCAGTTATTGGACCAGGTAAATGGGTAACTATTACTGGTACTATGGGCGACTTTGTTAATCCATTAACTACATTGACTGGTCAAACAATTGACTTAGAAAATTACGCTTTAGATAACGTATATTTCTGGCATGCACTTTGGTATTCAATTGGTCTTGCATGGTTGATCTTCTGGATCAGACGTCCATTGTTTGTTCCTCGTAACATTGCAGTTACTTCTGGTAAAGCTGATACTTTAATTAGCGCTACTGATAAGAAAGTTGCAATTGCATTTGCTGTTGGTACTTTAGGTTTACTAATGTACGGAATGGGATCAACTAACGAGAAGTATCCAATTACTACTCCTCTGCAAGCTGGTTTAATGCGTGGTATCAAGCCTATCGAAATGCCTGAAACTACGGTTACAGTTAAAGTAGAAGATGCTACATACCGTGTTCCAGGTCGTGCTATGCAAATGACGTTGACTATCACTAACAATGGCGATTCAGGTATTCGTTTAGGTGAGTTCAACACTGCATCAGTTCGTTTCTTAGATGCTGACGTTCTTGAAGATGAATCAGGTTATCCTGATGATATCTTAGCTGAAGAAGGTTTAACTGTTTCTGATAACAGCCCTATTGCTCCTGGTGAGACTAGAACTGTTGAAGTTACAGCTTCTGATGCTGCATGGGAAGTTTACCGTTTAGCTGACTTGATCTATGATCCTGATAGCCGTTTTGCTGGTTTATTATTCTTCTTCGACGAAGATGGTAACCGTCAAATGACTATGGTAGATGCTCCATTAATTCCATCTTTCATCTAATTGATTGAATACTTAGTTTACTAAGTAGGAATTAAATAAAGCGAAAACCCCTGTTACGTAAGTAGCAGGGGTTTTTTTATGCCCAAAAATTATTGCTATAATAGTCGGGAATTTGGTTTTGGAAGCATAAAGAGGCACTTTATATAGATATAAACCTATTAATGGTATGTCCGATAGTAAGTAAACAGGATATAATTGAAGTTTGATATAAAGTCTAATTAAGAATTTCACATTGGGAAAGAAGGATGCTGGGTAAGCTCGTTAAATTTGTCGTAGGTAGCCGTAATGATCGGTTAGTTAAGAAGAAAAGCAAAATAGTAAAGCTTGTTAATAAGTTGGCTGAAGAGTATGAGCAATTAACTGATGCAGCATTGCAGGCAAAAACACAAGAGTTTAGAGATCGGTTGGAGCAAGGTGAAAAGTTAGATAGCCTTATACCTGAAGCCTTTGCAACCGTACGTGAAGCATCGTCACGCGTTTTCGATATGCGTCATTTTGATGTGCAACTGGTTGGCGGCATGGTTTTAAACGATGGCCGAATTGCTGAGATGAAAACTGGGGAAGGTAAGACCTTAATGGCTACCCTAGCAGCATATTTAAATGCCCTTCCAGGTGAGGGCGTGCATGTTGTAACCGTGAATGATTATTTGGCTGCGCGAGATTCAGCATGGATGGGGCAATTATATGATTTTCTTGGCTTAACAACAGGTGTTATTGTTAGTGAGCTAGGTCATAATGCTCGCAAACAGGCCTATGCAGCCGATATTACTTATGGAACCAATAATGAATTTGGCTTCGATTATTTACGCGATAATATGGCGTTCAGTATTGAGCAAAAAGTACAGCGTGGATTACATTTTGCGATAGTGGATGAGGTTGATTCGATTTTAATTGATGAGGCAAGAACGCCTTTAATAATTTCAGGACCAACAGATGATAGTACTGAAATTTATTTAAAAACCAATGAAATTGTTCCTCTGCTAACAAAGGTAGAGAGAAAAGAAGGGGAGAAAGAGGGCGAAGAGGCCGGCCCTGGTGATTTTACCGTTGATGAAAAATCTAAGCAGCTACATTTAACTGAAGAAGGTCATGAACGCATAGAGTTATTATTGGTTCAGCATGGATTGCTGGATGAGGGTTCAAGCTTGTATGAGCCAGCGAATATACGATTGATGCATTATTTGAACGCGTCATTAAGAGCGCATGTTTTATTTCATCGTGATGTTGACTATATTGTACAAAAGGGTGAAGTCATTATTGTTGATGAATTTACTGGGCGCATAATGCCAGGGCGTAGGTGGTCTGAAGGCTTGCATCAAGCAATGGAAGCCAAAGAAGGCACCAAAATACAAAGTGAAAATCAAACGCTTGCGTCAATTACTTTCCAGAATTATTTTCGTTTATATGAAAAATTATCTGGGATGACAGGAACCGCTGATACTGAGTCATTTGAGTTAAATAAAATTTATGGACTTGAAGTTGTTGTTATTCCGACTCACCGACCTATGACTAGGCTGGATAAAGGGGATTTGGTCTATTTAACGGCAAAAGAAAAATATTTGGCTATTACTGAAGATATAAAAGATTGCGTTAAGCGAGGGCAACCTGTTTTAGTTGGTACAACATCGGTGGAAAATTCTGAATTAATCTCGAGTATTTTGCATCAGTCTAAGGTTAAGCATGAAGTATTAAATGCGAAACAGCATGAGCGTGAAGCTAATATTATTGAGCAAGCTGGCATGCCTGCTGCGGTTACCATAGCGACTAACATGGCAGGGCGTGGGACAGATATTGTGCTAGGCGGGAATATGGAGGCACAAATTGCTGTATTAGGTGAAAGCCCATCGCTGGCAGAAATCGATAAAGTTAAAGGTCAGTGGCTAGATTTGCATGAGCGTGTACTGCAGAGCGGCGGATTACACGTTATTGGTTCAGAAAGACATGAGTCCCGTCGAATTGATAATCAGTTGCGTGGGCGCTCAGGAAGACAAGGTGATGTCGGGTCTACTCGATTTTATTTATCATTAGAAGATGATTTAATGCGCATTTTTGCTTCCGAAAGAGTCGGTGGTTTAATGAAGAAATTAGGCATGGATGAAGGTGAGGCAATTGAACATCCTTGGGTGACACGCTCTATAGAAAATGCTCAGAAAAAAGTTGAGGGAAGAAACTTTGACATGCGTAAAGAGGTCCTTGCTTATGATGATGTTGCTAATGATCAGCGTAAAGTTGTCTATAAGCAGCGTGATGAGTTAATGGCATCTGATGATATTAGTGACATTATTGAAGCTATTCGAGTTGATGTAATTAGTGATGTCATTACTAAGTATATTCCTGCGAAAACTATGGAAGAGCAATGGGATATAAGTGGCTTAGAAGCACATTTACAAGATGAGTTTGATGTCACTATTCCGGTAGCTAAAATGCTTGAAGAAGATGCGAGCTTACATGAAGAGTCATTGAGAAATGTAATTATAGAACTTGTTGTTCAGGATTATAGTGCTAAAGAGGCGATGGCTTCTCCTGATGTGATGCGACATTTCGAAAAATCGGTCATGTTGCAAGTATTGGATAATAGTTGGAAAGAACATTTAGCATCGATGGATAGTTTACGCCAAGGGATTCACTTTAGAGGTTATGCACAGAAAGATCCGAAGCAAGAATATAAACGTGAAGCGTTTGATATGTTTACTGCTTTATTAGATCAAATTAAACATGAAGTAATCGGTATTATTTCTAAAGTTAAAGTTACTGAACCTGAAGATGTGGATGCGATTGACGAGCAGCGGCAAGAGCCTCAAGAAATGCATTTTGAACATGCAGAGGCAGAAAATGCTTTAGACTCAATTGACGAAGCAGTAGAATCGCAAGTTGTTACAGCTGAAGTAGAGGCACCTTTCGTACGTGAAGATAAAAAAGTAGGCCGTAATGAGCCTTGTCCTTGCGGATCCGGCCTGAAGTACAAGCAGTGTCATGGGAAGCTGTAATTCATTACAATTAAAATGTAATTAATGAGTCTTACGACGCTATATTTTGCGTTTATGTAGGGCTCGTACCTAGTGCTATAAAAAGGGGCTAGGTTAGTAGCTTTAAGAAAATTAAATTATTATTTTTCTTAAAGTGATATTTTTGAGTGTATGAGGCCTAAAATTTAGGAGATACAGTATGTTTGGGGAGCTGCACGATTTACGTCATGAATTTCCGGAATACAATGATAGGATTCATGAGTTAAAAATAAAAAGTGATCATTTTAGGCTTTTATTTGATGAGTATGATGAATTAGCGCATGAGTTGGTTCGCATACAGCAAAACATTGAAACTCCGTCTGATGAAGTGGTGGAAGGCTTAAAACTCAAGCGGCTAAACTTGAAAGATAAGCTGTATGCAATGCTGAAAAGAAAATAGTTAATTCGCTATATAAACTAGCTAAGGAATGCATATTAAATAAAATCCGAAACTTTAGCTTATGAAGCACCGTCAGTCCTCGGAGGACTGGCGGTGCTTTCGGGTGTTATTGGATTTTGCTTCCTAAGCACCGAAAGTTAAGCTCCTTTAAGCAAGGCTAGCGTTTCGGTGATTCGGTTTTTTAATTAGCTCAAAAGTTTACCTATCCATGAGATCTAAGCTGGTCGTTATAATGACAATCAGCTATTTAGATATAAAATAATCTTTAACTTTTAATTCTGGAATACTATGCCACATAATACTTTCACTAAAAGTAAGCCATGCGAGAGCATTACTAATCTACCTGATTTGGGGTTAGAGAAAAAAGACTTTATCGCTGATTTTAAACGTTATTACAGCCATCGATTAGGGCGTGATGAGCATTGTCGTTCTCCGCATTATGCTTATGAAGCCCTTGCTTTAGCGATTAGTGATCGCTTAGTAGAGCGCTGGAAAAATACTTACAATACTTACAGGGAGTCGGATTGTAAGAAGGCTTATTATTTGTCCATGGAATTTTTAATGGGCCGGACCTTAAGTAATGCCATGCTTAATTTAGGTGTAACTGATGAAGTTACTGAAGCAATGTACGATTTGGGGTTGGAAATTGAAGAGTTAATTGAAAGTGAGCCTGATGCAGGATTAGGAAATGGTGGCTTAGGTCGTTTAGCTGCTTGTTTTATTGATAGCTGTGCAACTTTACAATTGCCGGTTACAGGCTATGGTTTACGCTACGAGTACGGTATGTTCAGCCAAACTATTGTTAATGGTGAGCAGGTCGAGCGCCCAGACCATTGGTTGAAGAATGGTAATGTATGGGAAATAGAGCGCCCTGAATATACCCACCGAATTAAGTTTGGCGGCCGTGTTGAGCAGTCTGTAAACGAGAAGGGTATCAAGCGTAGGTCTTGGGTTGATACTACCGATATTCTTGCCGTGCCTTATGACACGCCAATTCCTGGCTATCAAAATGGTACGGTCAATACCCTGCGTCTATGGAAAGCAACTGCTACGGAAGAATTCAATTTAGAAGAATTTAATGCGGGTGATTATGCTGAGTCTGTTGCAGCAAAAAATACCGCAGAAAATATCAGTATGGTGCTTTACCCTAATGATGCTAATGAAAATGGTAAGTCGCTACGTTTGCAACAACAGTATTTGCTGGCGTCGGCTAGTTTGCAAGATATTGTTGCCAACTGGGTTGGTCGGCATGGCAATGACTTTACTCATTTTGCAGAGAAAAATTGCTTTCAATTGAATGACACGCATCCAAGTGTTGCTGTTGCTGAATTAATGCGTATTTTAATGGATACGCATGGATTGAAATGGGTTGATGCGTGGAAAATTACACGTCAAACAATGGCTTATACAAATCATACTTTATTGCCTGAAGCGCTTGAAAAATGGTCAGTTAGTTTATTTGAGCGATTATTGCCACGCATTATGGAAATTATTTTTCAAATAAATGCGCATTTCCTTGCTGAGGTTTCTTCGCATTGGCCTGGTGATAATAAACGCTTGGCTCGAATGTCATTAATTGAAGAGGGGAATGGTCAGCAGGTTAGAATGGCATTTCTTGCTATTGTCGGTAGTTTTTCTGTTAATGGTGTGGCTGAATTACATTCTAAGTTATTGCAAGAGGGCTTATTTAAAGATTTCTATGATTTATGGCCAGAAAAATTTAATAATAAAACTAACGGCGTCACTCCGCGTAGATGGCTTGCCGCATGTAATCCTGAATTAGCTAAATTCATTACTGAAACAATTGGTGATAAATGGATTACGGACTTATCGGAATTAAAAAAATTAGAAAAATTTATTGATGATAAAAAGTTTTGTAAAAAATGGTATGAATTGCAGCAAAATGCCAAACAAAGACTGATTGATTACAAAAAAACAGAGTTTGATATAGACCTGAATGTAAATGCTTTATTTGATGTACAAGTTAAGCGTTTTCATGAGTATAAGCGCCAATTATTAAATGTCTTACATGTTATTCACCTGTATGACCGTATTAAGCGTGGTGATACTGAAAATTGGACTGATCGTTGTGTTTTAATCGGTGGTAAGGCAGCGCCTGGCTACTACATGGCAAAACGTATTATTAAATTGATTAATAATATTTCTGATGTCATTAATAATGACCCTGATGTAGGCGAGAAGTTAAAGTTGGTTTTTATGCCTAATTATCGCGTTTCAGCGATGGAAAAAATTTGTCCTGGCGCTGATTTGTCTGAGCAAATTTCTACAGCGGGTAAAGAGGCATCCGGTACCGGCAACATGAAGTTTATGATGAACGGTGCTTTGACTATTGGTACTTTGGATGGCGCTAATATAGAAATTCGTGAAGAAGTGGGTAATGATAATTTCTTCTTATTTGGCTTAACTGAAGCTGAAGTGGAAGATTTACGTCATCATTACGATCCTATGAGTATTATTAATCAGGATGAAGATTTGCAGCGAGTAATGAACTTACTTGAATGTGGTCATTTTAATCAGTTTGAACCTGGTATTTTTGATGATGTTATTAACTCCATTAAAAGCCCAGATGACCTCTGGATGACGATTGCTGATTTCCGTAGTTTTGTTGATGCGCAAAAGCGAGTTGAAGCCGCTTATCAAGATAAAGATCTTTGGACACGTATGAGTATTATTAATACTGCAAACAGTGGTAAATTCTCTACTGACCGTACGATTAAAAATTATAGTGATGAAATCTGGCATTTAGAGCCAGTTGCCATTAGTAAATAAATAAGTGGCCTAATGGAGCGCTTCTAGATATTAGAGGCGAGCCATTAGGCTTTTTTTTGCCTTTTTTCTTGGCTAGAGAATATATGTTTAATATTGTGCTTTTTGAACCCGAAATACCTGCAAATACAGGGAATATTATTCGCTTATGCGCGAATACTGGCGCTAAATTGCATTTAGTGCAACCCTTAGGTTTCGAGTTAGATGATAAAAAGTTGCGCAGGGCTGGCTTAGACTATCATGAATGGGCTGAAATAAAGGTGCATGCAGATATTAATTCTTTTTTAGAGAATGAAAGCTACCATAAGGTTTATGCATTAACGACGAAAGGTAAACGCTGTTATTCTGAGGTGAAGTTTCAGGATGGAGATGCTTTGCTATTTGGTCCTGAAACTCGAGGCTTACCTGATAGTATTTTGGCTAGTTTGCCTGATGAGCAGCGAGTTCGGCTGCCGATGTTACCAGCAAGTCGGAGCTTGAATTTATCTAATACGGTTGCTGTAACCTTATACGAAGCCTGGCGGCAAGTCGGCTTTACTGGTAAAGGCTAAGCCTAACTTAGCGATTAAGAATGTTGTGGCTGCCTTGTTCGTTATCTAGGCTTGCCAA
>CBDVDU010000102.1:0-7962 GCA_965372825.1 uncultured Gammaproteobacteria bacterium
ACACCATTTTGTATTTAGTCGAAATCTTTTCCTCCTAATCCGTCACTGAGTTTAAACCTAGCAAATTAATATGCGCCTTTTTATCTCGCCAAATCGCAGTACCAATATTATCCCATTCACCTGATAGATTGCCTTCGCGCAAATTAGACTGCCATTGCACAGGTGAAGCTATTTTCTTATGCTTAATAATAAACTTGGCATGATTCAGATCCAGCCCAACTTTAGCGCCCCAAAATGCTGTGACCTTCATAATGAATTTACTCAACCTATCTGAGTTTATATTCGGCGTCACAGCAATATTCGCCCACATGGAATGCACTCTCCCCCAATTAGGTGCCAGCATACGCCCTTTATCATTGACAAAAGGCAGCCACCGCTCTTTGCCCTGAGTATCGATATAAGTAATTGCAATCAGATCCTCATAGCCCTCGAAATGATCATGTAAATACAACGCATGCGGAGTAATCCCTAAAAACGTCGTAGAAAGCATTAAAACAGCATTACTCATCGCGCGCGCTTGATTTGCCAGAGGACTCTCTACTTGAGATAGGTCATAAAAACGATACAAGAAGCCATAATGAACACTACTATTCAGCTGCAGTACCACCAACACGACAAAAATCTTAGCCATACGAAATCTAAATTGCTTAGGTTTTTGCTCTGCATATTGCTCAAAAATCCGAGCATATAAATCTACGGGGTAGGCTTTTTTCTCTGTAGGTGGCAAACAAGAAGTATCGCACACGGCACGCTCTCGATTATCCGCGATACGACGATAACAAACTTTAGCAAGCTGATACACACCAGGCAAACGCAAACACCAAGCAAGCACAGCCATATAGCGCATTTTTGCAAATACCTGAATGTAAGTATCAACACCGGCATAAACATTACCCAGCAAATCGACAGCATACAGATCTGCTAACAATACTTGCTCATCATAAACCTGCAATTCAGGGGCGGAACCTGCCTGCGTTTGTAAATCCTTAAATACCACGCCTTGAAAAATATCAAAATGATTAATAATCATTGCTGTCCGATTACATAAAGGACAGTCGCCATCATAAAACACGGTCAACTGCGGCACCTTATGCACCAATTTATTTGCAATACCTTGCCACCAAGAAAAAGGCACCATCAAAATATAAACAACAAGCATCCCCAATCCAAAGGGATAAATATTAAAACTAATGGTGATACCGACATGCAACCCAGCACCGACCAATAAAAAAAACGGCCGGAAATTGCGTCGATAAAACAGAAAGATAAAAGTGAATTGAAATACCAAAATCAAATAACCGATACTTTTTTGGATCAGCTCATTATTCAACAACCAAGATAAATCCAAAGCAGACATATAATAAGGCATTGAAGACGGCAACCAAGCCCCTAGACCATTACGCCAATGCTCAGCGAACATTTTATGTATCGCCGAATCAAAATAGAGAAAGCCAAGGCAAACCAACACTGGGAACAAGAAACTTAAAGCGCTGACCGTTTTTTGCAAATTAGGCTTATCTGTATATTTGAACTGTAATTTATACAGCAAATTATCGACCGATACTGCACGCCCAATCGGCATAAAAATAAGAAAAAAGCCGACACCGATCATAAATAGATCAAAGCCCCCATCAAAATCTCGCTGCATAGGCGTGAAATTGACAAAAATAATCCAAAAAAGGTAATTAGCAATAATAGAAAATTGACTACGATAACCAACAATAAGCCAGGCAGCAACCACCGCCCATAGGCATAAAAACAAGGGAATCATAGGAAATTCCACATCTATATAAGGCACAGGATCAAAAATCAGGTGATTAAAATAAAGCAGGAATAAAATTTCTTGGAAGGCAACTATTCCGTATAGAACGCGAAAGATACCGATAATAAAGGCGGGAGCTTGGCGCTGATGATAGCGCGCAAAAGCATGAGACAGGATACTTAGCATTTGAGACTCAATCTATATTACAAAAATACTACAAATTATAATGTAATATTGCAAAACAGGCTAAATTCACTAAACTCTAGACATAAAAAAGCCCGCAAGTTAAAAACTTACGGGCTTTTGATCAAACGGAGTAAGTGTATTACTTACTCTTCGTCAGCAGGCTCAGCGAAAACCCATTTTACGAAGAAATAACCTACAGCAATAACAACTACTGCAACGGCCATGCCCGCAGGCTCTTTTAACATTTCAGTAACATCTAAGATTGCACCCATGAGTGTCCTACCTTCTTGTGATTTTATTATAATTATTACTGCCAAAAAATATGTCAGTAAATGAACGTATTATGATACGTGATGATTTATTGAAGTCAAGAATTTATTGGACACTACGTCCATTTAGTGACTAATTCTTCCTAAAGCATCAAACCGTCTTAAATATTGCTACCATTTAGTTTTAATGTAAATTTCCATAATAAAGATTAGCTGTTTATAATGTTCATTCCTTGATCATTGTGCACCTTGCTTCTTTAAGCGCCGCACAAAGTAAAAACAACAAAAATAAGGGGTCAATAATGTTTGGTGGTTTATTATCTATTCTGATTGCAATTTGGATCTATAGAACAGCAGTACAAGCGAAAACAGGCAAAATTCTATTTTGGACAGCAGGCGCTGCCATTATGTTCTTTGTCGTACAAATACTCTTTTATAACTTCAATATTATTATTCTTGATACTTTCGATGGCAGCAATATTGGCGGTGACTACGATCGCGACTATTCTGATATCGGCGATAGAAAAGATGGCGGCGGCCTTCAAGATGGTTTCTTTGGCTCAGTATTAGGTGTTTTATTTGAAATCTTACCGCTAGTTATGGCTTGGTTCAGCGTTGCCTTAGTAAGAACAAAATTTATGCTAAAAGAAAGCATCAATTACGCAAACCTAGTTAGCGGCATTAAAGATATGTTTATTGGCATCAAAAACAGTTTCAAAACAACTGACTAATCCAATACAAAACTCATATCACTCAAAAGCCTAGGTATATCTGCCTAGGCTTTTTTGCTTTAAGGCAAAACAATAAACGATATAATAGTGACCAGCGTAACAATGAATAGTACAGTTGCAATGGCCCCGACAATCAAATAACTAGATAAAGAGCCCCTTCAAAGTCTCTTTGCCTGTTTGCTTTACTTTGCACACCAATTGCTGCTGCAAGTACGCTTTGAATAACCTGTCTAAGTGACGGCTTAGACATACTAACTCCCCAATAATATTAGAAAATAATTATATACATTGCAAGCAAGTAAACCGCTTTTCGCTTTGCATAGCAATCCCGATAGAAACGATCTTAAGTGCCTCCTATGAATAAAAAAGAATTTTTAATCCAGCAACTTTCGCAACGCATTTTATTTTTAGATGGCGCAATGGGTACGATGATCCAAGGCTATCATTTAGAGGAAAAGGATTACCGAGGCGACCGATTTAGCGACTGGGATTCTGATTTAAAAGGCAATAATGACTTATTGTCGTTAACTCAGCCAGATATTATTAAAGCCATACATAAAGCCTATTTAGATGCGGGTGCCGATATTATCGAAACCAACACCTTTAACGCCACCACGATTGCCATGGCCGATTACAATATGGAATCGTTGGCTTATGAGATTAATTTCGAATCGGCAAAGCTCGCCAAACAAGTTGCCGAAGAAGCAACACAACAAACCCCTGACAAACCGCGTTTTGTAGCAGGCACTATAGGCCCGACTAATAGAACCGCATCAATGTCGCCTGATGTTAACGCGCCAGCCTTTCGTAATACCAGCTTTGATGATTTAGTCGAAGCTTATAGTGAAGCGGTACGTGGTTTAGTCGATGGCGGTACTGATATATTATTAATTGAAACTGTCTTCGATACGCTCAACGCTAAGGCCGCTATTTTTGCTATCGATCAGTATTTTGAACAGCATAATATCGAATTACCAGTAATGATTTCTGGTACGATTACCGATGCCTCAGGACGTACTTTATCGGGTCAAACGGCTCTCGCCTTCTGGAACTCACTCAGCCATATTAACCCTATCTCTATTGGCTTCAACTGCGCTTTAGGCGCAAAAGAAATGCGCCAATATGTAGAAGAATTATCTACTCACGTTGACACCTATATTTCAGCCCACCCGAACGCAGGTCTACCTAATGAGTTTGGCGAATATGATGAAACGCCAGAAGAAATGGCGGCAGAAATTGGCGACTGGGCGAAAAGTGGTTATCTAAATATTATTGGCGGCTGTTGTGGTACCTCTCCCGAATATATCAAAGCGATTGTCGATGCTGTCAGCCCTTACCCACCACGAAAAATACCTGAAATAGAAGTCCGCTGCCAATTAGCCGGCTTAGAACCTTTTTCTATCGGTGCCGATTCTTTATTTGTTAATGTCGGTGAACGTACCAATGTCACAGGTTCAGCGCGATTCAAACGTCTGATTGTCGAAGAGGACTACGATACCGCTTTAGATGTTGCGCGCGAACAAGTCATCAATGGCGCACAAATTATCGACATCAACATGGATGAAGGCATGTTGGAATCAAAAGAAGCGATGGTGCATTTTCTTAATTTAATCGCATCGGAACCGGATATCTCCAAAGTTCCGATTATGATCGATTCATCGAAATGGGATATTATCGAAGCCGGTTTAAAATGCATACAAGGCAAAGGCATCGTTAACTCCATTTCCATGAAAGAAGGCGAAGAGGCATTTATTAAGCACGCACGGCTGGTACGTCGCTATGGTGCTGCTGTGATTGTGATGGCTTTTGATGAAAATGGTCAAGCAGATACCTATAATAAAAAAGTCACTATCTGCCAGCGCGCCTACAAAATTTTAGTCGAACAAGTGGGTTTTCCGCCGCAAGATATTATTTTCGATCCTAATATTTTTGCCATTGCTACCGGTATCGACGAACACAATAATTATGGCGTTGATTTTATCGAAGCGACCCGCGAAATAAAACGCACTTGCCCGCATGCCCTGATTTCTGGTGGTGTATCCAATGTTTCCTTCTCGTTTAGAGGGAACAATCTAGTACGTGAAGCGATTCATGCCGTATTTCTTTATTATGCGGTGCAAGCCGGTATGGATATGGGGATTGTTAATGCTGGGCAATTAGCGATTTACGCCGATGTCCCTGATGAATTACGTAATGCTGTAGAAGATGTCGTGTTAAATCGTATTGACGATGGTACCGATAGATTACTAGAAATTGCCGAAAAATACCGTGGCGATGCAGTCGTCAACTCCAAAACAGATTTAGAATGGCGTAACTTACCTGTAAACAAGCGCCTAGAACATGCCCTAGTTAAAGGCATCACCGACTTTATCGACGAAGATACCGAAGAGGCACGACTACAAGCTGAGAAAACTCTGCATGTTATTGAAGGCCCGTTAATGGACGGCATGAATGTGGTCGGTGATTTATTCGGCGCAGGAAAAATGTTTTTACCGCAAGTAGTGAAATCTGCGCGAGTCATGAAAAAATCTGTTGCCTATTTAATGCCGTTTATGGAAGCCGAAAAAGCAGGCAAAATAAAAACTAACGGCACGATTTTAATGGCGACCGTTAAAGGTGATGTGCATGATATTGGTAAAAATATCGTCGGCGTGGTTTTGCAATGCAATAACTATGAAATCATTGACATGGGAGTGATGGTACCAACGGCGCAAATCTTACAGGTCGCCAAGGAGAAAAAAGTCGATATTATCGGTCTCAGTGGATTAATTACTCCTTCCCTAGAAGAAATGGTCCATGTTGCCAAAGAAATGCAGCGGCAAAACTTCACGATCCCCTTAATGATTGGCGGCGCAACCACTTCACGTGCACACACCTCTGTTAAAATTGAAGAAAATTATTCAGGCACGACCGTTTATGTACCTGATGCTTCAAGAGCTGTGGGTGTTGCTGGGAATTTACTCAGCCCTGAAAAGAAAGCAGCCTTTGGTGCAAAACTGCGCGCAGAATATGCCGAAGTGCGTGAACGCCACAAAGGACGTAAAGCTAAAACTAAACAGCACAACTTAGAGTCGGCTCGCGCCAATAAATTTGCTTGGAAAAATCATACGCCTGTGCCACCGAAAAAATTAGGCATAGAAGTGATTGATCGCTTCCCATTAGAAACGCTCGTTTGGTATATAGATTGGACGCCGTTCTTTCAAACTTGGGAATTAGCCGGTAAATACCCAGCCATTCTTGATGATGAATTGGTCGGAACACATGCTCGGGATTTATTTGAAGATGCTCAAGTGATGCTGAAAAAAATAATTTCCGAACAATGGCTAGAAGCAAGAGCCGTTATTGGCTTTTTTCCTGCCAATAGCGATGGTGATGATATTATTTTATACACCGATGAATCACGCACTGAGCGCCTAGAAATACTACATCATTTACGCCAGCAAAACATCAAAGCACCAGGGCGACCCAATTATTGCTTATCGGATTTTGTAGCTCCTAAAGACAGCGCACAAAAAGATTATATCGGAGGCTTTGCAGTCACAGCCGGCATTGGTATAGAAAAGAAATTAGCCGAGTTTGAAAAAGATCATGATGACTACAATAGCATTATGCTCAAAGCTTTAGCTGACCGATTAGCCGAAGCCTTTGCTGAATATATGCACCGTGATGTACGCCAAAATCACTGGGGCTATATTGGCGATGAAGAGCTAAACAATGAAGAGTTAATTAAAGAAAATTATAAAGGCATTCGTCCTGCGCCAGGCTACCCAGCCTGCCCGGATCATACTGAAAAAGCAAAATTATTTACTTTACTCGATGTACAAGCTAACACGACAATTGAATTAACCGATAGTTTTGCCATGTATCCAACCGCAGCAGTTAGTGGCTGGTATTTCGCACATCCTGAAGCACAATATTTTAACGTTGGTAAAATAACCACCGAACAGTTGGAAGATTATGCAAAACGCAAAGGCATCTCTGTAGAAGAAGCTGAGCGCTGGTTAGTTAGTCATTTACAATAAAGAGGCAGGGCAATACTTATGACAGTCCAACAATTGCGCTCCATTTATCAGCTAAAAATAGGATTACAAGGCGCTAAGCCCCCCATTTGGCGACGACTATTAGTGCCTAGTGACATCAAATTAGATATGCTGCACCTAGCCATCCAGATTTCAATGGGCTGGACAGACTCTCATTTACATCAATTTATAACAAAAGATCGAGTGATCTATGGCATCGAAGGCGATGACTTAGAATTTGATATAAAAGATGAAAGCAAGTTTCGTTTATCTCAATTGCTCACAGCCGAAAAAGATAATTTAATTTATGAATATGACTTTGGCGATAGCTGGACGCATAAAGTCATTCTGGAAAAAGTACTACCTTTTGATATAGAAAAGAAGCTGCCTTACTGTGTCACAGGCAAACGCGCTTGCCCACCAGAAGATTGTGGTGGTATCTGGGGTTATAAAGATTTATTAGTGATATTAGAAAACCCAGAACATGAAGATTATGAAGATATGCGCGATTGGTTAGAAGGGGATTTTGACCCTAGCTATTTAAATCGCAGAGAAATAAACCAGCTATTGATTGAATATTGTCGTTAATCATCAATCGAGTATTGCGAACACCGCTTTGTTGATCTGACTGACTGATCTAACGCAACATCGATAAGTCAGTCCAGCAATAAGCCACACTTATTGTCAAATGATGCCTTTATTGCTGCGTAAGAAAAATCTGCTCCAACACAAAAGACTTATCACTCAAGCAAATCGCCAATGAAGCATTACCTCATTCTGCTAGTCAGCACCATTCTGGTAAATAACTTTGTACTGGTTAAATTCCTCGGTTTATGCCCATTTTTGGGCGTCTCACGTAGGCTAGAATCTGCGATCAGCATGGGGCTGGCAACAACATTTGTGCTTACCCTCGCATCAGTCAGCAGCTATTTACTCTATCAATACTTACTCATTCCTTTAGAGCTTGAGTATTTACGCACTATTAGCTTTATTGT
>CBDVDU010000103.1:0-7955 GCA_965372825.1 uncultured Gammaproteobacteria bacterium
TTGTAATTATGCCTTGGTACTTAGGAATGCATATTAAATAAAACCCGAAACTTTAGATTATGCAGCACTGCCAGTCCTTCGAGGACTGGCAGTGCTTTCGGATGTTATTGAATTTGATTCCTTGGTACTTAGTAGCTGTCTTACTGAAGCGCTTCTATCGCTTTACTAACATTCACTTTCCCGTAGCCATAGTAATCATTACGGCCATCTAAATCATAATCCAAGGTACCGATTTTATCGGCCGTGTTATGTAACAAATTACTCATCTCTGTGCTGCTTAAATTAGGATTAATTTCCAGTAATAACGCGACAACTCCACTGACAATAGCTGCCGTCGCCGAAGTACCAGCAAATCCATTGGCATCATTATATAACAAGTAATTTGCATCAAGACTGGCAACTCCTGCACTCCCCATAGGATCTAATGTGCTAATACCCAAGAAGAACCCGCCGGGAGCCATTACATCTAACTCTGAGCCAAAATCACTATAACTAGCACGTAAATTATCCTTATTAGTTGCACCAACACTAATCACTTCAGGTATTGAGGACTCATCATTCCCCATAAGTTCATTATCATTTCCGGCTGCAAAAACAATATTCATACCTTTACCGTTACGGCCATTTTTACTCAAATTAATAATAGTATCTTTAACGGCTTGTGAAACATTACCTGTTCCCCAACTATTATTAATAATATCTGCGCCCCATTCGTTAGCCTTATTAAATAAACTAATGGTTTCACTATCTGTCATAGCCGATTTATATTTCAAGAAAAACAGCTCAGCATTACTAGCAACACCTTTAATGCCTAAGTTATTAGATCGCGCACCAAGAATACCTGTAACAGCTGTTCCATGAAAGTCATCAAATTCGGTATGAGACACATCAGCCCCGCCTGTTGCCAAGTCATACGTTCGCGTAACGGCTGTTTTCAAATCTTCGTGCGTTACGTCTAGGCCATCATCAATAACAGCAATTTTAATACCTATACCAGTAAGCTCCATTAGATAATTAGCCGCATGTATATGAGCATCTAAGTCTATATTATTGGAGCTATAAAAATTAGTATCTAAGTTTAAATACCACTGCTCTGGATACAAAGGGTCTTGAATTTCTGTTGGCAACAAAGTATCAGGCGGCGTTACTGGGGTTAAAGGCGCTGACTGCTCTTCATTTGAGCTACCGCAGCCAGCAATAAATAGAGCTAACAACACTAGGGATAATTTACTTAGCATTAGCGTGCCACTCGGTTTTTAATGAAATCAGGATGGGCATACTCTACTTCAGGGCTTTCTGACAAGCGATTCGAGAGGTCAATCGCCAAATCGTTGGATGGTACGACTATTAAATAAAGCTGTGGGCTTAATTGCTCCTCAACCGTTACATCATAGGGAGCTAACAACAATAGTAAGTCACTATCTTTGTGTATTTTTAGCAAAATCTTATGATAAATACCGACTTGATGCCCTTGTTCAGTTAGATAGTAATCAACTCCATCATCTTCCTCTATAGACCCTAAAGATCGCGCTATTTTCGGTACAGGAGTCAAGCTCACTCTCTGGTTTTCGTGATAATAGTAATTGTCTTGTGCATTAACAGCGCTAAATGCTGATACTGATAAACCAGTAAGTATCAGTACAATTTTTATATTCATTTAAATGCCTTCCATTGATCCAGCAATTTTTGAGGTAGTTTAAAATGTATCGTACGGCCATCACGCTCTAAAGATACCTCAATACTACCTCCAACTAATAATTGATCAAGAACATCAGGATTATTCTCTATATCCTCTAAAGTATAGCCATTAACCGAAGTAATAATATCGTTTGCTTGCAACCCAGGCGGGAGTTTACCTTTCTTAGTCCCTAGCTTTATGCCTTTACTATTTTTTTCCAAACCAAACTTCCCTAACAGCTGTCGAGCATTATCTTGATAGCTGCTTTTTAGCTCAGATAAGTTGGCCGGATACTCTACCCGTGTGCGTTTAAATGAATTTTTATCTAAGCGTTTTCCACCTGATGTTTCAATAAGCTCTAATTGCTCTAGCCGTCCATTACGCTTAATCTGCACATAACCATCAAAAATTTGGTAAATCTCCCCACCTTGCTTGGGTAATTTATCACCTTGTTGATAAGGTATTGGCGCATCAGTCGATTTGCCTGTAATCAGTGCTACCGAATTTTCCGGCATAGTCGACAAGATAATTCCATGTAAAAACAAACGTTGCTTCGTTTTCGGGATTTTAGCTTGCTGGATTAGATTTTCAGTTGCCTTGGATGCCTGATTAAAAAGGTTAGCACTTAATATGTCGCGCATATCATGGTTAACAACTTTTTTGATTGAAATCGGTCGAGCTATTTTTTGTGCGCTTGCACTAACCTCAGGGTTTTCTTTTTCTTGTGCCTCTAAAAACACCCAAGCCCATTGAGCGGCATACACCATTATGATAATAATAACTAAGCTAGCGAGTATATGTTGCGTGGTTTTATTTTTTAAAAATTGTGTCATAAGAGAACTTAAAAGAAAGTTAGTTGTTCTGTAAAACGAATCACATAGTCACGCTCATTGTCAGAAAGCGCCCCTTGTTTAGTCAGCGTTAATAAGCGCTGCGCCAATTGAATCTCAGCTTGTTTATCTGGCGTTGCGACAATATCAATTACATTGATGCTCGTTTGCTTTTCAGTAAGTTGAATATTAAGCCCATCTTGCTCCGAGTTAATAGAAACATTTAATGCTGGCAAATTATTCGTTTTACGATTCGCAGAAACGCTACCACCCGACCAAAGAGCATGCCCCGAAGTGACATAATAAGGCGGTAGATCTTCGATAAACAGACTCTCAATCTCGATATCTCCTGTCATACTCGCTTGATTAGGTAAATCAAGTTTAGCGCTTATTTCCTGACTATCAAGCAATCCTTGTAACTTAAAGGCTGGACTCAAGCCATTAAACGATGAACCTAAATCCAACTTAGATTGCGCTGTTTTTGCATGAACCAGAATAACAGACTGATCACTAAAAATATGACTTACTTGTATTTGCCAGCTTATATTGGCATTTAAACCTTGTTGGTTACGCAATTGCATTTGCCCCTGCCAAAGATTACCGGCTAAATCATCAAACTGCCAGCCATTCATACGAGACGATGGCAACAGTGTTTGCGCAATAATTCTTACAGGCGTTAAAACTGAAAATGCGATTAAGAAACTGAAAATACATAAAAGTACGTAATAGATGGCAACTTTCATGCGCACACCAGAAAAATATTGATAGTTCACTTACTTAAATCCTTGATTAGAAAAGTATTATCTGCAACTGACGTTTTATTGCAGGAAACAAAGGAATCGATGCGATATTGCTCTGTAGGCAGCCATTTTTTATAATCATTAATTGTGTATACAATTCAGAATCAGACCTCGCATCATAAGCTAGCCCAAGTAAATCCTCTAATAAATAGCCGTAAGCACGTACTTCAAAAGCCTGAAATGCCTCTACTTGATCAGGCAATAAAGAGGAAAAATTAGACGCGGCACCAAAATCACCCAACAACACAGCTGTTTCCGCATCTAATAAAATATTATGCGCATATAAGTCACCATGACATACGCCCTTCTTATGTAAATGATCAACTGTACCTGCTATGTTATAGGCAATACGAGCCACTTCATCTAAGCTTAATTGCAGGCCATCAACAAAGGTATCTCGCGTACAAGTATCTAGCGTCGGCGGCAAGCCTAGATTATAAAAATTAGCAGGAATCAAGCTCATCACCAAACCTAGCTGATCATTGCCTGAAATATGTGCAATAACCTTTACTAAATTAGGATGCTCGCCTACTGTTAAACAGCCATTTAATTCATCAACAGGATAACCATCACTGGTCACCTGCCCTTTAAATAGCTTTACTGCAATCTGTTGGCTTGATCCTTGTAGGCTTTCTGGCTGATTAATCCATTCTGCACGATAAATAACCCCCGAAGCGCCCTCGCCGAGTTGTTCATATAACTGAATATCAGACAGCCGCACTGCGGGCGTATAAGAATCAATCTCACCAATATACTCACTGAAAGGATTACCTGAAAAAGCCAGCCATGCTAATTTAGGCATCTTAAATAACCAATCTGGCAAACTAGTTAATTGATTGGCAGATATACGCATTAGCTGTAGATTAGTACACTGGCTTAGCGACTCAGGAAGCTCTGTTAATTGGTTCCCTGCTAACATAAGCTTTTGCAGTTGCGCTAATTCACCGATAGAATCTGGCAGTTTTTGTATTTGATTATCCGTTAAAATCAGCCAACGTGTCGTTTTCGGCAAGGCCGATTCAAAAACATCAGTAATAGCGTTAGCTTTAAAACCAATCATCTCTAACTTTGGGCAATCAGATAACACGGTAGGTAATTGCTTAAATTGATTGTTTGATAAGAATACGACTTTTAATTGCTGCAACCGGCCGAAATCTGTAGGCAAAAAATCGAGCTGATTATTGGATAAATCTAAAATTTCCAAGGTATCAGCAAGCGTGAATATTTCTCGCGGAAATTCAGTCAAATTTTCCGCTATTTGTAATCGCGTTAGCTGCTGTAGCTCACCTGATATTAATTGCGCTAAAGTATGCAAAATAAGTTTCTCATCTAAATATTAAAGCTTTTAGTTTGCACCGAACTGAAAAAGCGAACTAAACAATACCCTGCAAACCTATAAACTAGATTAACCAACCAGAAACTTCCAAGAAAAGTCATCTTTTTTGATCTCACCTTTAAATGCATCTCCAGTTTCTAAGGCTTTAACACATTGCATAAAATCCTTGTACAAATGCTCTTCTGCAATCAAGCCAGGAATCACACCTATCTGCCTCAGCATGTCTTTAGGCTGTTCTTGGATTGCTGTTATGAGTACTAATATTTTCTTCTCTTGCAATGCCATAACCGCATCTTCAATGGCGTACATTCCGGACTGGTCAATATACGGAACTTTCTTCATACGCAGAATGACCACATCGACTTCCGGCAAAGCACGCGTCATTTCTTGGAATTTAGAAGCAAAGCCAAAAAATATCGGTCCATCAAAGTGCTGAATAAAGACTTTATGGCGAATATCGTCACTTAAATTCGTCTCATCCATCCAAACAACTTCAGTCGCAAAATCAGCTACTGAACCAGTCGAAGATTTATCTTCAGCAATATCGCTCATTTTTTTCATAAACAGTACCGAAGCTAAGACCATACCAACAGCAACCGCCTGTAATAAATCCACAAAAACCGTCATAATTAAAACGACCAACATGACAACAGCATCTGTTTTAGGGACATGAGCGATATGCTTAAGCCCTTTATAATCAATAATCCCTATTCCTACAGTAATTAAAATACCCGCCAAAACGGGTAAAGGAATCAATTTTGCATAAGCCCCAGCGCCAACCAATACCAACAATAAAGCCAGCCCATGAATAACGCCTGATAATCTAGTTTTTCCGCCGGAATTAATATTCACTACGGTGCGCATAGTTGCTCCAGCACCTGGAATGCCACCTATCACAGCCGCCGCCATATTACCCAAACCCTGGCCTATCAGCTCTTTATTACTATTATGTTGGGTCTTGGTCATGTTATCCGCAACAATCGAAGTTAATAAGGAGTCAATCGTACCCAATGCCGCCAAAGTAATCGCCGGAATAATGATTAGCATAGGCTCGCTATAATCTATATGCAAAAAAGACTCAAATTGCAAGGCCGGCAAACCATCTGGAATATTGCCAATAATAGCAACATCTAAGCCCATCAGCGTAGAAATGCCCGTCAAAACCACCAATGCGACTAATGCGCTAGGGATCAGCTTAGTGATTTTAGGGAAAAGGTAAATAGTTGCAATGGTAGCTAAAGCTAAGAGCGCCGATTCCATTTTTATATCCGGCAAAACATTGGGTAATTCGGAAAAAATATCCAAAATCTTTTTCGGGGAGCTGTGCCCTAAAAAAGGAAAAACCTGTAGCAAAATAATAATAACGCCGATACCACTCATAAACCCAGAAACGACAGGGTAAGGCATATAACGAATATACTGTCCTATTTTTAGTACACCCAGTAAAATCTGCAAAGCACCCGCCAAGAAGAAAATGGCAATAATCGTTCCTAAAGCGGCATCCAAACTACCATGCAATTCAATTTCAGTAGCAATAACCACCGCCGAAACAACGGTCATCGGCCCTGTTGGCCCACTAATCTGCGTACTTGTGCCACCAAACCAAGCTGCCAATATGCCTACAGCGATTGCCCCATAAATCCCAGCAATAGCTCCCATTCCTGACTGCACACCAAAAGCCAAAGCTAGTGGCAAAGCAACAACGCCAGCAGTCAAACCACCAAAAAAGTCACCGCGTAAATTAGACGTATCGATTAATTGATTTTTACTCATTATCACTCTCTTTTCGTAACACAAAAAAAGAGAGGCAATGCCTCTCCTTTCTTTGATCTCTAAAATTTAAACACGATCCTTTCGGACTAATACCTGCCCTACTTAATTACCCATTACTTCCATATCTTCAGTTTTTCCGTAATTCTCAACGAACGATTTTAACCCATCCTGCACCAAGGCATAAGTTTTATCTATATTAGTTGCAATATCACCTTCCAGAACACCTAAGCCATCCAAAATATCACGTGCTTCGGCAAAACCCTTATCAATTCCACCACTAATAATATCGGTAAATGAAGTTAATGCTTCTTCCTGACTCATCTCTGAGTGCATTTCCTGATATTTACCAAAAAATGCCGTGCTTAATGACACAATTCGCCCTGCTGTCGCTTCTGGAGTTACATCCAAACCAGCGTCATAGCCTTTTTGAATGGCATTATCACCCATGGTTTCTTTTAAAGCTTCATTGATACCTTCCAGTGCCGCTTTTAATACCAGTGACAAAGGCTGATCGCCTGCGCTAACACTTACTTCAACAGCCGAGGCTAATATCTGCGCATTCATTTGTTTTTTAACAATCGTTGCCGCAGAATCTTGTATCTTTTCAGTACCGTTTAATTCCTTTCTTTCAGCATTTCTAGCATGCGCCATTTCCGAAACTTCTTGCCCTCTCGGTTGCTTTGCCCTGTTATCATCAGCTTTGGGTAAAGATCGTACATCTTGACTAAATGATTTAATATCCATAATTTACCTCTTTAAAAACACTAGAACCTAATAGCTAGTAAGTAGTCGTTAAAAATTATTTAAACAAAAAAATCAAGAAATCCCAAAATAACCACAGAAGACACAGAAGACACAGAGGTTTCATGATAAAAAAACTCTGTGCTCTCAGTGTCCTCTATGGTTAAAATATTAGATCTTTTATGCTTACTTACTTATATCGACAACTTGCGTAAAAACTTAACAATCTACAAAACAAACAATAACATGCAGATCGAAAACAACACCCTCTATTATGTATACGACCCCATGTGCAGTTGGTGCTATGCCTTTGAGCAGACCTTATCTGAATTACAAAGACAATTACCTCAAGCGCTTAGTTTTAGAGCTATTTTAGGAGGGCTTGCTGCCGATACCACTGAACCCATGCCTGCCGAAACCCAAACAATGATTCAACAAGCTTGGCAACGTATCGAGCAAACCGTTCCTGAAATACATTTTAACTTCGATTTCTGGACCGAAAATACTCCACTACGCTCAACCTATCCAGCTTGCCGAGCATTATTAGCCGCCGAACAACAATCACCTGAACTAAGCTCAATACTGCGACAAAATATTCAACAGGCTTATTACCAAGAAGCCAAGAACCCTTCACTTGATAAAATACTAATAGAGTGCGCTAAAGAATCTGGATTAGATATTGAAAAATTTAGCATCACTTTAAATAGCACGGAAATAAAAATTAAGCTTGCTGAACATATACAATTTGCGCGAACTTTAGGAGTAAATTCTTATCCCTCTTTACGCCTAGTATTAAA
>CBDVDU010000104.1:0-7949 GCA_965372825.1 uncultured Gammaproteobacteria bacterium
GTACCTTCCCCATGCGCTCCCAAACAGAGTTTGGGAACGAGAAAAATGCCCGTTTAATATATTCCGTGGGAGTGGCTTTAGCCACGACAGTTCATGCTACTATCGCGGCTAAAGCCGCTCCCACTTAAAGTGTAAACTGAAGAATGAAAGGTGCCAATTTCTAGTCTATAAGAAAATTTTTTTGTAGCCCGTTATGGAACTTGCGGAATACGGGGAATTCAGGGCAGCTATCGCCCGCATTCCGTAACAACATGAGGGTGATAGGCGGGCTAAAGCCACGCCCTACGAGCTTCAATATTTTTAAGTCGATGGCTGAGTTGTATCTACTTTAAGCATTAGTTTTTGCCCCGGCTTTAAGTATTTTCCTAATTTCTTTTTATTCCATTTACGTAAGTCAGTAACGCGCACATTGAATTTCTCTGAAATAGTCGATAAAGAGTCACCGCTACGAACTGTATACCGAATGGGCTGAATTGATGACTTTCGCTGGGTGTATTTTTTCGTTATCTTACTGGGCTTTTTAATGATCAGCTTTTTCCCTAAAGATAAAGGCGTTTTAAGTCTAATGTGATTCCAGCGCGCAATATCTTTGCTGTGTAAATCTAGCTTTCTAGCGATACTCCATAAACTATCACCTGCTTTTACCGTGTAAGTAGCGTATTTATTACTAGGGTTAAGCTGGCTGGCCTGAATAAATGGGTTGTTGCTTATTTTACCTTGCGCCAAAGGAATGAGTAGGTAAGTTCCTGCGCGAATTGTATTTTTACTTAAATGATTGACTTCGCGAATGGCTTTAACTTGGGTTTTGTAGCGGTAAGCAATACGACTTAAACTATCGCCCGAGATGACTTTATGGCGTTGCCACTTAACGCGGTCTTTATTTGCTAACGAGGCAAGATTTTTTTCAAAAAGACCCACTTTATCAATGGGAATTAATAAGCGGTGCGGGCCTTTTGGTGGTGTGTAAGCGCGGTTACAGCCGGGGTTTAATTTAAATAATTCATCTAGCGAGGTGTCGGAAAGCTTGGCCGCTAAAGATAGATCGAGTTGTGAGCCGATATCGACGGCTGAAAAAGTGGGTTTATGCTCTAGCGTTGTTAAATCAACACCATAATACTCAGCATTAGCAAAAATCTTGGCTAGTGCTAATAATTTAGGGACATAGCGTTCTGTTTCATTGGGTAGGTCTAAAGCCCAAAAATTGGTGGGTTTATTTTTGACTTTGTTGCGCTTAACTGCACGCCTTACATTGCCTTGGCCGGCATTGTAAGAGGCCAGTGCGAGCAACCAATCATGGTCAAATAATTTGCCTAACTTTTGCAAGTAACTTGTTGCTGCTTCAGTTGAGGCATAAATATCACGCCTTCCGTCATACCACCAGTTTTGTTCTAGACCATAAATTTTACCGGTCGAGGGAATAAACTGCCATAAACCTGCAGCACGCGCATGCGAGTAAGCATGTGTTTTAAAGCCGCTTTCAACGGCTGGCAATAAGGCAAATTCTCCAGGCAAGCCTTTGGCTTTTACTTCTTGAATAATAGCGTATAAATAAGGCTCGGCACGGGCTTGAATGGTTTTAATGTATTTGGGATGGGCTAGGTACCAAGCGACGGCTTTATCAATGCGAGCATTATTCTCTTCTGGAATGGAAAAAAGAGAAATCATGTATTGCCAGCTGTCTTTAGCCTGGGTATCAGTAGCAGGAATGAAGGCTTCTTGATCGATTAATAAGGTCGATTGCAAAATTGATTGAGGTGCAGGCGAGGCGCTAATAATAGCGGGCTCTATACGCAGACGAGCGCTGTGATCAGAATTTTTTAGGCTACAGCCATTAGTGAGTAGTAGGCTCAAAGTCCCTAAAATAATGGCGTGTCGCTTAAGTTTGTTCATAATCTATAAAGATAGCAGCTTTCATTGAATAAATCCTACTATTCTACTTTGTTTATAGAGAAGTCCTTAACTAAAAATGCTATCTAAATACTCATCTTTAATGATGTACATGGTGAACCCTAATTTATCAAGACCTTTACAAAGTAAAGAAAATGCTTGGTAATGTTCTGCTCGGATCACTCGGTAGGTGTCGCCATGAGCATTATGAATACCAATGATCATGCCTTTTCCCATATAAGACAGTGGGGATTTACGATAAGCTTGTTGGTCTTCTTCAGTCAATGCAAGCTTCAGATTAATAGCGTCGATCAGCGCTGTTATTTGTTCATCTTTAGTGTGTTTTTGCTGTTCTATAAGGTGCTGAGTGATAGGCTGGAAAGGTGAGCGGGTATCAAGATTGAGCTTATTAATCTGATGAATCCCTTGCAATAGTGCTTTGCTGTGCGCGCTCATTGAACTACCTTTAGATGAAGAAGACTAGTAACTATCATTTTTTGATTTTAGCATTAATCAAATTACCTTATAATAGCCCCTTTAATTTTTACATTACTATCAATTAGGATTTAATATGAAAAAAATATCTTTTCTTGCGTTTTTCTTGTTTTTATTCAGTGCTGTTTCTTATGCGCACGGCCCCGTTAGAGGAAAAATGACGGCAACTGTAGATATTGAAGCACCTGCTGAAGAGGTTTGGGAGGTTATCAAAAATTTTGATGATATGTCATGGCATCCTGATATTAAGGTAACAAGTTCTACTGGTGGTAATGAGAAAGGGGCTACGCGTGTTTTGGCTGTTGATGGTGGTGAAATTACTGAGAAGTTAAAAAGCTATAACGCTGAAAAAATGTCATATAAATATAAAATTATTGACATGAGTATTGTAAAAACAATCCAGCATTCTGGACAAGATGAAATTGTACCTGTACTTCCAGTGGATAATTATCAAGGAATTATTACTGTTAAGAAAAAAGGTAACAGCACTGTGGTCACTTGGGTTGCTACTTATTACCGTGCTTATATGAATAACTATCCACCCGAAGAGTTAAACGAAGAAACTGCTGATGCAGCGGTTACTGGTGTTTTAAAAGCAGGTTTAACAAGCTTATTACATAAATTTGAGCCAAATACATTACCTACAGCTATTACATTTAAAATGAAAAGATAGTTTTAGTAGGGCGGACTTCAGTCAGCACGGTCTCGTATTCGAGCATAAGCGGACTAAAGTCCGCCCTACCGATGGTGTTTACTGAGCTAGAAATATCTAGCTCAGTAACTCTAAACCCCTCCCCAAATCTTTTATCAGTGGTTTCTTTGTGAATACTTCATGCAAAACTGTTTTACAGTTCGTTACAGTCTTATGTTTCGCCTATAGTTCTAATTTACTGGCGCAATCTTATGCTTTTATTACTAATCAACTAGATAACAATGTAGCCGTTATTGATTTAGCAACCAACGAGGTTATTAAATCAATAACAGTTAAAGGCAAGCCCGTCGGTGTTGCCGTTAACCATGAAAATAATCAAGTTTATATCAGTACACCCCAAGGTGACGGATTTACTGTTTTAGACGGCAATACTCTGGAAGTTATTAATCGAGTTAAAGTGGGTGGCGCATCTGTCGGGATTGCTGTAAGTCCTGATGGGCAACGTATTTTTGTTGCAGATTGGTATGAAAATAGCGTATCTATCTTTAATAGTGCTGACTTACATTTAGAAAAGAAAATGACCGTAGGGAAATCACCTTCGGGCTTGGCTGTTAGTTCAGATAATCGCTGGCTATACGTCGCTAATCGTATGGATGATTCAGTTTCACAAATTGATTTAGATAAATTAAGTATTAGAAATACAATTAAAGTAGGCGCGCATCCTTTTGGCATTAGTTTGGATAAAAAAGCGCAACGACTTTATAGCGCCAATGTAGAAAGTCATGATGTTTCGGTTTTAAGTACTAAAGGTGCAAATTTGAAACGCGTGGCGCGTATTAAAGTCGGTGAGCGACCTTATGCTTCGGCTTTAGCATTAGATGGGAAATTATTATTTGTCACTAATCAAGATGATAGTACTGTTTCCGTGATTGACACTAAGACTTTAACGGAAATTAAGCAAATTGAAGTCGGTGAAAAGCCTGAAGGTATTAGCACGCATACCGATGATCGTCATATCTATGTGGCTAATTGGTTTGATGGCACGGTTTCAGTGATTGATGCACAAACACTTTCCGTTGTTAAAACGATTAGCGTCGGTGATGGCAGTCGTGCTTTTGGTGATTTTATTAGCAGGTGAGGTATTGCCCTTAGAGTTGATTTATGCAAAAAAACTCCTTCTCCAGCGGGAGAAGCTTTGGAGGTAGGGCGTGGCTTTAGCCCGCCTTTAAGCAAGCGAAAAACACTATTCACACAACTATCAATATGCAGCCACAAGTAGAAATATTTTCTCAAGGCGAAGAAGTTATCACGGGTCAGACGGTGGATAGCAATGCTGCTTGGCTATCTCAAAACCTGGTTCAAATGGGTTTTGTCATCAAGCGCCATACGGCTGTAGGTGATAATTTACCTGACTTAAAACAGTTATTGCTAGAAATTTCATTACGCAGCGATTGTTGTATTTGTACCGGAGGTTTAGGGCCAACGACAGACGATTTAACAGCCCAAGCCGTTGCTGAAGCTTTTGCTCGACCTTTATCTTTAGATCTGGTGGCGCTGGAACAAATAAGCGCTTACTTTACGGGTCGTAAGCGGGTTATGGCTGATACTAACCGTAAACAAGCCTTTTTCCCAGATGGTGCGGAGCGTATTGATAATGAATGGGGCACTGCGCCTGGTTTTGCTTTACAAGAAAATCGTTGTTGGTTTGTTTTTCTGCCGGGTGTGCCATTTGAAATGAAGGCCATGTTTGCTGAACAAATTGCAATGAGATTAAAGCAGCGCTTTATATTGCAAGCGAACCAGCTCGTCACTTTACGCTCTATTGGTATAGGCGAATCTGATTTGCAGGAAAAAATTAATACACTGTCTTTACCTGGAAACGTTGAATTGGGTTTTCGCGCAGGTGCTGATGAAGTGCAAACCAAATTATTATTCCCCGCAGGCACAGATCAGGAGCAAGTTAAAAAACTTGTTCAGCAGCTTGTTTCCAGTATTGGTGATTATGTTTTTGCCGTTGATGGATTAAATGAGCAGCAGGGTGGCCTTGTTAGTGTAATTGATCAGCTCATGCAGCAGCGAGAATTAACCTTATCAGTGCAAGAAACGGCATCCCAAGGTTTAATCGCTGCGAAATGCATTGGTCAACCCTGGTTATTAGCCGCATCTTTTAGTCAATCACTGCAACAGTTAAGCGATAAACTTAGCATCCAATTTGATACTAATGCCAGTTTTGAAATGGCGGAATGTATCGCCCATAAAATCCAGCAGCAAGAAGGCGCTAATTTAGTGCTAGTACAGCTATACAAGGGTAGTACCGAACAGTTCCAGCACAAAGATCAGAGCATTGTTATTTATAATCTACTGTTAACGTCAGAAGGTATCAGGCGCAGTGAATTTAATCTTAGTGGTCCACAGCAGCGCAAGCAAAACCAATCCGCATTATTAGCTTTGGATCTTTTAAGGCGTTATTTACAAAATAAAAATTCATCGTAATGCGTGTTTTAAATTTTATTACTTTTCGTATGTAACCAAGCCCACACACGATAAATCAGCATAAAAACAATCACAGAAGAAGCGCCAATAATAAACTCAAGGTTATCTTCAATCAGTGTTTGTACTTGTAATATAATGGCTTGATTTACTTCTTTGTAAAGTAAATAACTACCTAAGAACAAAACAAAATAACCAAAGCCCCGCTTTAAATGATGTGCGGAAATATGGTTTGATGCGGCCGCACCAGCAAAGCTACCAATAATCGCTAAGAGTGTAATAGTGAAAGTTAAGGTCGGGTCAATATCTAAATGATTGGCGTGGCCTGCTAATGCCGCTGTAGATTGTAAGGTAATAATAAATAAAGAAGTACCAATGGCAGCATGAATTGGCAATTTAGCGAGATGGGCTAAGGCAGGAACAAGCAAGAATCCTCCGCCAACACCGACCAAGCCAGTAACAATACCTAAGAAAAAACCATCAAATAAAATAGCCAGTACTGGGAGTTCTAAGGGACAAATAGGCGTGTCACTTGTACAAGCGCTAGTATCGTCGGATTGTTTGCTGTTTTTCAAAATCATGGAAAAAGCCGCGATCAACATAACCACGCCCAATAACACCAATAATAAAGCGCCAGGGACATAAGCCGTTAAGCGCCCGCCAAGAAAAGCCCCAACCATGCCTGCGCTACCAAATACAGCGCCTGTTTTCCAGCAAACGAAACCTTTGCGTGCGTGATGAAAAGTGGCAATCAAGCTAGTGCAGCCAACGACAATAAGAGATGTAACAATGGCGCTTTTAGCCGGAATATCGACTAAATAAACCAAAACAGGCACGGTTAATATAGAGCCACCACCGCCCAATAATCCCAGTAAAAAGCCAATAATAATGGCGAAGACACTCGCTAAAAACATAAGTTTATTATCCTTGTCTTAGTGGTTCTTGATGAGCTTCAATTTTGCCGCAAGCTTGGTTTGCTGGTAGTGCAGCATCAATATATTTAGGGTAGGGCAAGTTCAAACTCGCCATAATTTCAATAAATTCAGCACAGGTTTTTTGTTGGCCTAAACGAGAATTTAATGCTATTTCTTGCGCAATATTAGACACTCGTTTGCCGTTATAATCATGCCCAGGGTAGACCAAGGTATCTGCAGGTAGGGTGAAAAGTTTTTCGTTAATACTATTATATAAAGTAGCTGTATCGCCTTGCTGGAAGTCAGTACGGCCACAGCCATTAATAAGCAAGGAATCACCCGTAAACACGCGGTCACCAATAACATAACTAACACAGCCACCTGTATGTCCAGGTGTATGCAATACTTTGAGCTCAATACCACCAATTTGTAATATCACCCCGTCTGTAACCAAAAGATCAGCACACATAGCACCTGCATCTCTATGAACGATACTTTTACTGCCTAGCTGATCACGTAATAAACTAGCGCCGGTTATATGGTCCGCATGCACATGAGTTTCTAGTGTATAAATAAGAGTAAGATTTAAACTGTCTAGTAGTGCTATATAGTGCTTGAGTTCTGTTGCAACCGTATCGATTAAGATTGCTTTTTTGCTAGTTTCGCAAGCAATGAGGTAGGTATAAGTACAAGTATCTGGCTCAAAAAGTTGTCTAAAAATCATTATTATTTATCCATTAATATAATCAAATGCTAATTAAAGATTAGCGACAATAGTGTTTAATTGCAAGGCAAAGTTACCACGGATTTATATTGCAGAAGCAGAATTAAATTGAATAGTGGTAAACTAAGACGATACAACATAATTGAATTATTTGGAGTAATAAATGCTGAATAAAGTAACCTTGATAGGAAATTTAGGTGCCGATCCTGATGTGCGCTATATGCCCACGGGCGGAGCTGTCACTAATATAAATTTGGCGACGACAAGACGCTGGAAAGATAAGCAGTCCGGTGAGCGTCGTGATGAAACAGAATGGCACCGTGTGGTATTTTTTGGGCGTTTAGCAGAGGTGGCTGGTGAATACTTAAAAAAAGGGAGGCAAGTGTATATAGAAGGCCGACTACATACAAATAAATGGCAAGACAAAGAAGGCGCTGATCGTTACACCACGGAAATTATCGCTTCAGAAATGCAAATGCTAGGAAGTCGCACTGGCGGTACTGCGCCTTTAGGTAATTCACCTACGCAACACGCACCAGCACAAAATAATTCCCCCGTCAGCTCACAGCCCGCCACTACGCAGGCGAAATCTATGCCTGAAGCGCCACCACCAGCGGCCTATGAAGATTTTGATGATGATATTCCGTTCTAGGGGATACCTTGAATTAACAATGTAAAGAATATCAATAAGCCTCTATTTTTAGAGGCTTTTTTATGGTTTAGTGAAAATATGGTGTAATGCATTACAAGTTAGTCAGTTGGAGAAATTAGCCGTCATGAAAAAAGC
>CBDVDU010000105.1:0-7905 GCA_965372825.1 uncultured Gammaproteobacteria bacterium
CCTTCTGATTCTTGCGTTAGTCTTGCTGCAGCACCACGAGCTTTAGGTACAACATCATTCGCATAAGCTTCGGCTTCATTAATTAATCGTTGCTTATCTTCACGTGCCTTAATAGCATCTTCAAACGCATTTTGCACTTGCTCAGGTGGCTGTGCATCTTGTAAATTCACACTGGTTACTATAATACCTGACTCATAAGAATCCATAACCCGCTGAATCTCCACCTTAATATCAGCAACAATCTGACTACGCCCTTCAGTCAGAACAAAGTCCATGGTATTACCACCAATGACACCACGCTCCGCACTTTCTGTCACTTGCTTTAAAGTTGCTGTCTGGTTCAAGATATTAAATAAATAATTTTTAGCATCACTAACTTGATACTGAACAGCTAAACGCACATTAACTATATTTTCATCTTTAGTTAACATTAACGCTTCTTTTGCAACCGAACCTTGGCCAGAAGCACTACGGCCACCGCCTGAACGATACCCAACCTCTAAAAACCGTTGTTTAGAAACATTAACAATATCTACCGTTTCAATAGGTGAAGGTAAGCGCCAATTTAAACCTGGCTGAGTTGTGGCAATATACTTACCAAAACGCATTTCAACACCGCGATTTCCTTCATCAACAATATAAAAGCCACTTGCGCCCCAAAGAGCAACTGCACCGAGCGCTAACAACCCAAGACCTTTTAGAGAAGGAGGTGACACTTCATCATTACCACTACCGCCACTTTTATTGCCGCCAAATAAGCCGCCTAATTTATCTTGCAGCGAACGAATCGCCTCATCTAAATCAGGAGGACCATTATCCTCGTTGCGACCACTCCAAGGGTCTTTCTTCTTATCACCGCCTGGTTCATTCCAAGACATTCGCTAACTCCACCTTATGTACAGCAAAAAAATTAATGAAAATTTATAAAAATATGTAATTCTTATGATTTTACTTGGTAATTATCCTAAAAAATACATAATTACACAATTTCTTCTATTTCAACTTCTCGTAAAACACCTAAATACTGCTGATCAATTTCCACCAATAAATCCCAGCCACCTTCCTCGGTGCAATCTTCTTGCAAAATATGGGCTACTGAGAATAATTGCGAACGTACACCACCTTGACTAGGTAACAAATGGCATAACCTTCTTACTCTTGTTGCAGAAAATATTTCCGCCAAGGCCTGTAAAAGCAAATCCATTCCAGCCCCTGTGTGCGCTGACAACCAAACTCGCACAGGCTTACCCTGATCATTTCTATCTATTCGCGGTGCAAAATCATCTAATAAATCAATTTTATTAAAGACCTCTAACTGAGGACTTTTATCCGCACCTATATCTTTCAAAACACGATTTACTTCATAAATCGTTTCATTACGGTACTCATCATTCGCATCAATTACATGCAGTAATAAGTCAGCATCTGCTGCTTCTTGTAATGTTGATTTAAAGGCAGCAACTAATTCATGTGGCAAATGACGAATAAAACCTACTGTATCGGCTAAAACAAGCTCTGAATTATTAGCTAATCGACAACGGCGCATAGTAGGATCTAGCGTAGCAAACAATTGGTTTGCTACATAAATATCTGACCCCGTTAAACGGTTAAATAACGTTGACTTACCCGCATTGGTATAACCCACTAATGACACACTAGGGATTTCAGAACGCTTCCGCCTAACTCCTCCTTGATGGCGTTGCTTGACTACTTTCGCCAAACGACTTTCGACCAGCTTAATTCTCTGACTGACTAGGCGCCGATCAGACTCTAATTGAGTCTCTCCAGTACCGCGCATTCCAATCCCGCCTTTCTGACGATCTAAATGCGACCAACCCCCAGTTAAACGCGAAGAAAGATGATTTAACTGCGCCAACTCTACTTGTAACTTACCATCATAGGTCTTTGCTCTTAAAGCAAAGATATCCAGAATAAGACCATTACGGTCAACCACCCTAAACTCTAATTCGGCTTCTAAGTTACGTTCTTGGCTAGGCGTTAAAACATGATTAAACAGCACAAGATCTGCTTCTGTTTCTTTTATTACCGCCTTCAACTCTTCCAATTTCCCAGAGCCTATAAAAAAACCAGGGTCTGGATGACGTCTAGACCCCGTAAGGACATGTACAACTTCAGCCCCTGCAGAACTTGCCAATTCTTTTAATTCATTTAAATCTTCTTGCCCATCATGCAAGGTAATATGTACTAGGACGGCTCTTTCTCCGGATTCAGGACGATCAAACAATAGCGATCTCCTCAGCCGATACTTTTAACTTAATCAATTTCACTCTCTTTATTAATCATAGTGACTGGTTTCCCGGGCACAATAGTAGAAATTGCATGCTTATATACCATCTGTGACATTGTATTTTTTAACATAATGACATATTGATCAAATGAATCAACACGACCCTGCAACTTAATGCCATTAACTAAAAAAATGGATACGGGTGTGTGCTCTTTTCTTAACGCATTCAAAAAAGTATCCTGCAAGTTTTGGCTTTTTGCCATACATTTCTCCCTATTATTATTTTTATTTTTCCGCGATCAGTTAAAAACATATTTTAATACCTTACCGATAATTAAGCCGATTTACAAGATATAGGTACGCAAAGGTTCAAAATCAAGCCCTACTCAGGCTTTAATAATCTAATTTGGTGACTCACTATTGCTAATGCACCCAAGACTCCAAGCATTGACGCACTGACAATTAAACTCATTGATTCCGCAAAGCTCATGAAGTGCAATTGAAATTGACTCTGATAAAGCATAGACAAATGAGCAATAGGAGAGCTGAGCATAAATAACATTAAGCTAATAATGCACCAAGCAAAACACCCCGCTATAAAGCCAAACCAAAAACCACTATAAAGAAAAGGGAGACATATAAATGCATTGGTTGCTCCTACCAGCTTCTCTACTACGACCTCATCTCTGCGTGTTTGCAACTCTAAGCGTATGGTATTTCCAGTAATAAAAACCACAGCAACTGCTAACAAGCCAGATAGCAACATGACGACTTGATTAGCTATTTGCATCATTGTCTGCAAACGCGCCACCCAATCCATATCAATTTGGGCAAAATCAACTTCTTGTTCATTTTTTGTTTGCTCTAACAATTGCGTTAGTTGATACGCTTCACTTATCTCTTGAGCAGGAAAAACCTGAATGACCGCTGGCAAGGGATTGCTTTCTAGGGCATTCAGTGCGGCACCAAAGCCACTATATTGCTGAAATTCTGCTAAAGCTTGCTGCTTAGAAATCAGCACGACATTAGCCACCCCTTCATAAGCCTGTAATCGCTGTGCTAATTTTGCAGCTTGCTTATCAGAAATATGTTCATGTAAAAACAATGAAAACTGTTTGCCTGTCTGCAAATTATCGACTAGTTGTTGGGCATTATTCACTAAAACATAAAAACTACCCGCCAAAGACAACGCTATGGCCATAACAATAATAGCCATAGCCGAGGTGAAAGGTGTTAACAACAATCTACGCAAACTAGCGCCTAATGCCTCTCTATGTAGTAGCAAATTAATGCTTAACCAGCCTGCAGGCTTACGTTTATGATGACCAACTTGCTTGACTTGCCGTGGGGGCTCTATAGGCTTTTTTCTAACTGACTTCATAAATGATGCTTAATAAGTGCGCCGTGATTCAATTGCAAAACTCTATGATCCAACTTTGTCACTAATTCAATATCATGCGTGGCAACTAAAACCGTAACACCCACTTGTTTAAACTGCTCAAATAAACGCATAATTTCTGCTGATAATTGCGGATCTAAATTACCTGTAGGCTCATCGGCCAAGATTAACGAGGGCTTATTGACAACCGCACGCGCAATACCAATACGCTGTTGCTCACCACCCGACAAGGCCAAAGGGAGTTTATTTTCCTTAGCTAACAAACCTACTTTATCGAGTGCTGCACGAACCCGTCTCGCCACCTCATGCCGACCTACACCCGCGACGATTAAAGGTAATGCTACATTATCAAAAACAGTGCGATCAAAGAGCAACTTATAGTCCTGAAAAATCAAGCCTAACTTGCGTCGCAGAAAAGGAATTTGCCTATCATGCATGCGACAAATATTTTGCCCATCAACCAAAATCTGCCCTCGAGTGCAGCGCTCAATAACCGCCACCAACTTAAGTAAAGTACTTTTTCCTGCGCCCGAGTGCCCCGTTAAAAAAGCCATTTCGCCTTTATCAAGATGGAAACTAAGGTCAATTAAAGTATCCCCTGCATCGGCATAGCGCTTAAAAACATGATCAAAGCTTAACATGACAGATTAATCTTTATCTTGCTTAAATAAGGCATCGATAAAATCTCGAGCATTAAAATCTTGCAAGTCATTAATACCCTCACCCACTCCAAGAAAACGGATAGGTATGCCCGATTGTTTTGCTAAAGCGAAAATAATCCCCCCTTTCGCTGTACCATCTAATTTTGTTAGGGCAAGCCCTGTCAATTCAACTGCTTTGTTAAAATGTTCCGCTTGCGAGAGGGCATTTTGTCCTGTACAGGCATCTAAAACCAATAACACCTCATGCGGTGCCGTATCATCCAGCTTACCGATAATGCGTTTGATTTTTTTCAATTCTTCCATCAAATTTGATTTCGTGTGCAAGCGGCCTGCTGTATCAGCAATCAATACATCAACACCTTTTGCTTGCGCCGACTGTACCGCATCAAATATAACCGATGCAGAATCCGCCCCCGTATGCTGCGCCACGACATTAATTTTGTTACGTTCACCCCAAACTTGCAACTGCTCAACCGCTGCGGCTCTGAATGTATCTCCGGCTGCCAACATGACACTATGTCCTTGCTGTTGTAATCTTTGCGCTAGCTTGCCAATTGTTGTTGTTTTACCTGCACCATTAACACCCACGACTAAAATCACATAAGGCCCTTCTTTTACTGGTATGACCAAAGGCTGGCTTACAGGCTCTAATAACTCCAATAGCTGGTGCTTTAAAAGGTCGGATAACGCCTTAACATCTTGCAGTTGGTGTTTTTCAACACTTTCTTCCAATTTAGTAATGATGTCCGTGGTCACATCCATACCCACATCAGCCATTAATAAACTAGTCTCTATCTCTTCCAATAAATCTTGGTCAATCTTGCGATTCGCAAAAGTAACCACCGATAATGCAGCCCCTAAACCTGTGCGCGTTTTTCCAAGCTGTGACTTTAAACGCAAATATAAAGACTCAGGCTCAACTAGCTCAGGAGCAGGTATTTGCACCTCATCTTCAATGATAAGCGTTGGCTGCTCATCCTTCCTCAAGCCCTCAGAAACAACAGAATCTTCTGCAGGTACAGTAACTGGCTCTTCATCTACAGTCTTATATTTCGCATGAAACCTAATCAATAGCAAAGGCAACATCAAAATCATAGCCGCAAGGCTATGTACTACACCTATCCATGCAGGCATGGCTAGCTTAACTAGCGCGATTCCAGCAGCAAACTGAACCAGCAATAACAAGCTTATTGCAACACCCGCCCAACGTACCGGTTTAATGCGACTACTAGTAGCAGATAACATTAAGCCCGTTAAACCAATAAAAACAATAACTGAAAAAATACGGTGCACCCAGTGCACAGCAATTTTCGCATCAAAGGATAATGGCGCTAAAAAGTTAAACGCATTGACATAATTTGCTTGTGGCCACCATGAATTTAAACACTGCGGAAACCCACCACAGACCAAACCCGCATGATTTGCTGCGAGCCAAGCACCCAATAATAACTGCAAACCTAGAACAACAATAGCACTAGAAACAAGCCATGATTTAGTGCCATCATTACGCTTAACGTAGCCTGTTTTACTGTGCAAATAAATATGCACAAGCACATACAAGGCAAATGCATTCAACAGATAATGAGCTAACTGATTAAGTGCCTGAGTACCCAACCAATGCGCATGCATACCTAAAGGGATTTGCACGCCCACCAAACCAGCTAAAATTAGCGTATAAACAACCAGTTTCAATCGTGCATTTTTTAGCCAAAGGCTACTCAAGATCATCATGCCTAACAGCACAACAATAGCAAAAGCACTTACTGAGTGGATCAAAGCAATGAGTTCATGATTTGCTATACTTGCTTGGCCAAATATTTTCACTACCTGTGTATAACAAGTTAAAAACTCATTACATGTCAAAACTTCAACAGGAACTAAATGCTGATATGCACCAGTACCTGCAAGCAATAAAATAAAAAAACCAACTAAAACAGTAAAAACTCTAAACATACCTACTTACCCAATTTGAGAAATTCTAAGTAATTTTTTCAAATCACTCTTAACAGCATAAGGGTCAAAACCTGATTTATATTGCATCATCAAATTACCTAGTGGGTCCATTAATATCAACATTCCACTAGTAAGCTCTGGCGTTACCTTTTGCTTAATGTCTTCCAGCAATGCAGGGCTAGGTTTAACCTTTAATAAGCGATCATCGGCATCCCACCACGGCTGAAAGCTTTTCTCTTGAATACCCTGCACCAGAATTACAGCACGCCTAACACGCGGTAAGTCTTTATTAAGCATTAAGCGTAACTGCTTAGTTGCATGAATTGCATCAATACAAACCTGATTACACTCCTTATCAGGGATAATATTTAAAACAACCCAATGCCCTTCAAGCTCTTTAATGTTTTTCACAGAAAAGTCATCTACGCCTATCAGATCACTCCTTTCTGTTGTTACCACAGGAGCAATCAAATCGCCTTTATTTGTTGCACCAGGCCGGAAGTCAGGATCTCCAGTTAAATACCACGCAATTGAAAAAGGAATGAGGGTCATTAACGCTAAAACAATAATCGTGCGTTGATTTTTTTTTTGTTGATTAATCATCTTTATATTTTTTACAACTTATCCAAAGTGTTAATAATGTTAATGTAACCGCCAAAGCAAACCATTGCACTGCATAAGCAATATGTTTTTCCGGCGGCATACGAGTATTTATCTGCCAATTCCTTGTATAACCATTCGGCTGATCAGGCAATAATTGCACCTGAAAATCAAAAATAGGCTGATTAAGCTTTTTGGTAATTTTAGCAGCATTGATTATTTGCACAACTGAAGGCCAAGAATCACTAGGCTCATCAGCTCCCGCCAAAACTAGCCCCACCCCAGGAAAGTGATTGAGCATACCATTCAACACTAACTCACCAGAAGGGGGTGTAAAATCGATGTTAGGTAATTGCATCCTATCTTTACTCATGGCTACCCAGCCACGATTGACCAAAACAATTTTATTATTCCCTACTAGCATAAAAGGAGTCAAAACAAAGCCCCCCACTTTACCATTTATAATTTGATTATCGACTAAAAATTGATGTGCTACATCATAGTGCCCACGTAATTGTACTTGCCTATATCGCCACTCATCGCCAGTGACCAATAAATCAGTCAGTGCTACCGGTGGTAGCAGCATTTTTTCTTGTTGAGCCAACAAATGTGCTCGCTTAATATCCGCTCTACCTAACTGCCAAAAACCAAGACGTATCAAAAGAACCAATAAAGCAATAAACACAATAAAAGGGATAAAGTTTATTTTACAACTATAGTTAAAAAAGCTTACTTTCATCGTTACCACCTAAAATAAAGCAAGTAACACATCATTGCTTAATTAAAATCTTGGCTAGGCTTATAATTGTCAATTCACTGACGACCTAACAATCCTTCTACTTAATTAACTATCTTATCATTATGCTAAAAATTCTTATTATTCTTGTATTCTTAACTATTCTATTCAGTCTTGGTTCTGCACTTTACCACCTTATAGTCCATAAAGAATCTTCTGCAAAAACAGTCAAAGCACTGACTTACCGTATTAGCATTTCAATGGCTTTATTTATTTTATTAGCGATTGCCTTTATGACAGGCTTAAT
>CBDVDU010000106.1:0-7847 GCA_965372825.1 uncultured Gammaproteobacteria bacterium
GATCTCTGCATGTTTATGATCTGGTACATTAATTCCGGCAATTCGTGCCATCTAGTTACTCCCCATACGTTACTCGAAAGTTAAGCCCTTAATTATAGCACTTAAACCTTTCAAAGCAATAAAAAATTACCCTTGACGTTGTTTATGACGTCCATCTTTACAAATAACTCTAATAACTCCAGATCTTTTAACAACCTTACAGTTACGACATATTTTCTTTACAGAAGCTCGTACTTTCACAGCTTACCCCTTAATTTTGTAATTTATTTATTTTTCTTTAAATTGGCTTTATCCATCAGCCCATCATATTTTTGTGACATTAAGTGAGTTTGCATCTGCGACACAAAATCCATAACAACAACAACAATAATAAGCAGAGATGTTCCGCCAAAGTAAAAAGGCACATTCCAGTAAACAATCAAGAACTCTGGCAACAAACAAACCGCTGTTATATAAAAAGCACCGACCAACGTCAAACGAGTCATAACTTTATCAATATAAGTCGCAGTCTGCTCTCCAGGTCTAATTCCTGGCAAGAAAGCACCTGACTTCTTTAAATTTTCAGCTGTTTCTTTTGAATTGAATACCAACGCAGTATAGAAAAAACAAAAGAAAACAATTGCAACAGTATAACACATTACATATAAAGGCTGGCCTGGCGATAAGGTAGTAGATATACCCTTCAACCAAGAAAACCCTTCAGCATTACCAAACCAACCAGCAATAGTAGCAGGAAATAAAATGATACTAGAAGCAAAAATAGGAGGAATAACACCCGCCATATTCAACTTAAGTGGCAAAAAACTACTTTGCCCAGCATACATTCTCTTACCTTGCTGACGCTTCGGATAGTTAATTACAATCCTACGTTGACCACGCTCAACAAATACCACAAGCGCAGTAACAGCAATACTCAATAAAAACAACAGCACAATAAATGCACCATTCAATTCACCAGTACGAGCTAACTCAAGCGTTCCACCAATAGCAGAAGGCAATCCAGCAACGATACCAGCAAAAATGATTAATGAAATACCATTACCAAGACCTCTCTCAGTAATTTGCTCACCTAACCACATAAGAAAAACAGTACCCGTCACCAAAGTTATAGCAGTAATCACTATAAATTGAATTCCAGGACTAATAACAACAGGCAAACCACCTGCAGTTTGATTTTGTAACGCAATAGATACACCGATGGCCTGGAATGTAGCTAAAAATACAGTACCATATCTTGTGTACTGTGAAATTTTTCGCCTACCCGACTCACCTTCTTTTTTAACCTGCTCCAATGCAGGAATTACAATAGTCATTAACTGCATAATAATAGAAGCAGAAATGTACGGCATAATTCCAAGAGCAAAAAGGCTCAATCTTTTCAACGCACCACCTGAGAACATGTTGAACATATCTAAGATAGAACCTTCTTGCTGCTTAAACATTAAAGCTAAAGCTTGGGGGTCAATACCTGGTACAGGTATATGAGCCCCAACTCTGTAAACAAAAAAAGCACCTAGAACGAACAGTAATCTTGAAAACAACTCAGAAGTATTCCCAAGTTGTTCTTTCATTTGCGTGCTTGATCTACTCACAATTAGTCCTCTATAGTTCCGCCAGCAGCTTCAATTAAAGCTTTAGCACCACCAGTTACTTTTAAGCCCTTCAAAGTAACTGCAGATGTAATTTCACCAGATTTTATTACCTTTACAACCTTAGTAAAAGCTGGAACCACATTAGATTTAATTAAATCTTCTAATGTAACTACATCTAAACTTAATTTTGCAATTTCATTAAGTCTTACTTCAGAAGTAAATTTAGATTTTCTGGCAGTAAAACCAACTTTAGGTAAACGACGTTGCAAAGGCATCTGACCACCTTCAAAACCAACTTTATGGAAACCACCACTACGTGATTTTTGACCTTTATGTCCACGTCCACAAGTCTTACCTAGAGTAGACCCAATACCGCGACCAACTCTTTTACGATCTTTTTTCGAACCTTCAGCAGGTTTGATTGTATTCAAATACATTAGACTTCCTCTACTGTAACCATATAAGAGACTTTGTTAATCATCCCTCTATTTTCAGCAGTATCAATAACCTCAACAGTATGTCTGATACGTTTCAAGCCCAAGCCAATTAAGCATGCTTTATGACTCTTCAAACGACCAATACTGCTTTTCATCATTGTAACGCGCAATTTTTTATCTGCCATTTCAATTACCCTGTAATGTCTTCAACTGATAAGCCACGCTTAGCAGCGATTTGTGCAGCATTATTCATATTAGCAAGCCCATCAATCGTAGCTCGCACTACATTGATTGGATTAGTTGTACCAATACATTTCGCTAACACATTATGCACTCCAACAGCTTCGAAAACAGCTCTCATTGAAGCACCAGCAATAATTCCCGTACCTTCAGTAGCTGGCTGCATAAAAACTTTTGCAGCTCCCACTTCGGACATAATTGAATACTGTAAAGTATCACCTTTAAGCGCTACTTTGTGCATATTTTTTCTAGCTTGCTCAAGTGATTTCTGAATTGCAATAGGTACTTCTTTAGCTTTACTAACGCCATACCCTACATTTCCATCACCATCACCAACTACAGTTAATGCAGTAAAACCAAAAACTCTACCACCTTTTACAACTTTTGCCACTCGTCTAACAGAAACCAGTTTTTCTTGTAATCCGTCGGTACTCGCTTGTTGATGTGCATTTGCCATATATTTCCCCTAGAACTTTAAACCAGCTTCGCGTGCAGCATCAGCTAATGCCTTAACTCGACCGTGATATTTAAAACCAGAACGGTCAAAAGTAACTTCAGTAATTCCTGCAGCTATTGCTTTATCCGCAACTAATTTACCAACTAAAACTGCAGACTCTACATTTCCAGTACTCTTTACAGCAGATTTTATTTCAGCTTGAGTAGTACATGCACTTGCAACTGTAACAGTTCCATTTTCTGTAATAACTTGAGCATAAATGTGTTTTGAGGTTTTATGTACCGTCAAACGATTGCTGCCAAGCTTTCTAATATTTGATCTAAGCTTTAACGCTCTCTTCAATCGAGATGCTTTTTTATTCATTTTGATAGCCTATTTTTTCTTAGCGTCTTTTCTGACTATTTGCTCATCAGCATATTTAACACCTTTACCTTTATATGGCTCAGGTGGTCTGTAGGCTCTAATCTCAGCAGAAACCGCACCGACTAGTTGCTTATCCATACCTCTTACAACTATTTCAGTTTGCGATGGCACCTCGATATCAATTCCTTCTGGCATTGCATAATCTACAGGATGAGAAAAACCAAGACTTAGATTAAGTACACGACCCTTAATCTGCGCTCTGTAACCTACGCCAACCAAATTTAATTTTTTCTCAAAGCCACTAGTAACACCAGTAATCATGTTTGCAATAAGTGCACGCATTGTACCGGCTAAAGCTGTCGCTTTTTGATTATTTTGATCCCAGTTCATTTTAATTTGTTCAGCACTCATATCAAGCTCAACCTGAGCATGCAGTGGCATACTCAATTGACCTTTAGAGCCTTTAACTAAAACAACAGAGTCAACAAGCTTTACTTCAACACCTGTAGGTATAACTATAGGGTTTTTTGCGATTCTAGACATAAATTCACCCTATCCTTAACAAACTGTACATAATACTTCGCCGCCATGACCAATTGCGCGTGCAGCACGATCAGTCATAACACCTTTTGAAGTAGATACAATAGCTACACCTAAGCCACCTAAGACTTTAGGTAACTCATCTTTAGATTTATATATGCGCAAACCTGGCTTGCTTATACGTTTAACCTTATCGATTACTGGCTTTCCATTATAGTATTTTAACTCAACAGACATAGATACATGTGCACCATTTGTTTCTGTTGAATAGCTGCTAATATATCCTTCTTCTTTCAAAACTTTTGCTATTGCAACTTTAAGTTTAGAAGACGGCATATTAACGTTTATTTTTCCTGCAGACTGCCCATTTCTTATGCGCGTAAGCATGTCTGCTACTGGATCTGTCATGCTCATATTATTTTCTCCAAATATCTAACTAGTCGATTACCAACTGGCTTTAGTCAAGCCTGGAACATCTCCGCGCATCGTAGCTTGTCTAAGCATGTTTCTGCTTAAGCCAAATTTGCGATAAAAACCATGTGGGCGACCGGTTATGTTACATCTATTACGTACTCTTGACGCGCTTGAATCACGCGGTAATTTTTGTAATGCAAGATGTGCCTCATCCTTATCCTGAATAGAAGCATTTGGATCTCTAATAATTTCTTTTAAAGAAGCTCTTTTTACTTCAAACTTACTAACTAATTTAACTCGCTTTGCTTCGCGCGCTATCATTGATTTTTTAGCCATAACTTTAGCTCTTAAATGGAAAATTAAACTGCTTCAACAAGGCTAAGCCTTCTTCATTCGTTTTAGCGGTAGTAGTGATACAAATATCTAAGCCGCGCAAAGTATCTATCTTATCATAATCTATTTCAGGAAAGATAATTTGCTCTGTAACGCCCATACTAAAATTACCACGTCCATCAAAACTTTTAGGGCTTAAGCCTCTAAAATCACGAATACGAGGAATTGAAATACTTATAAGACGATCAAGAAATTCATACATTCTTTCTTGTCTAAGCGTAACCTTGCAACCAATCGGCATATCATCACGAATCTTGAAACCCGCAATAGATTTACGCGATATAGTCACAACAGCTTTTTGACCACTGATTTTTTCCATATCACTGACAGCTGCTTGAATAATTTTCTTATCAGCAACAGCCTCACCTAAACCCATGTTTAGAGTGATTTTAGTAATTTTCGGTACTTGCATTACTGATGTGTAACTAAACTGTTCCATCAATGCAGGTAATATTTTTTCTTTATAATCTTCTTGTAATCTAGCCATGATTATACCTACACATCAATAATTTCATTATTAGACTTAAAATAACGGACTTTGCTTCCATCATCTAGAGCCTTAAAGCCTACTTTATCTGCTTTTTTAGTAGCAGAATTATATAAAGCTATATTAGACTTGTGAATTGGCATTTCTTTTTCAATTATGCCACCTTGAACACCAGCATTTGGATTTGGTTTTTGGTGTTTTTTAACTCTATTAACACCCTCAACCAAAACTTTCTCGTGCATAAATTTACTGATTCGTCCTCGTTTGCCCTTATCTTTACCGATAAGAACGATGACTTCGTCATCTTGTTTAAGTTTTTGCATTTTTAGACCCTTACAATACTTCTGGCGCTAGAGAAATAATTTTCATAAATTTCTCATTTCGTAATTCACGTGTCACTGGACCAAATATTCGAGTACCTAGTGGCTGATGATTTGCATTTAAAATTACAGCAGCATTGCCATCAAATCTTATAAGTGAACCATCCGGTCTACGCACACCTTTTCTAGTACGTACAACCAATGCATTATAGACTTCGCCTTTCTTAACTCTTCCGCGTGGGATAGCATCTTTAATACTAACCTTAATAATATCCCCAATCGCAGCATACCTTCTATGCGATCCGCCGAGAACTTTGATACACATGACCTTTTTTGCGCCGCTGTTATCAGCAACGTCAAGGTTAGTTTGCATCTGAATCATTTTTATTACCTAATTTACTTAAAGTAGTAATTTAATTAACGTGCTTTTGACTGCACATCAACTAATATAAAAGATTTATTTTTTGAATAAGGACGACAAGATGTAATTGTCACTACATCGCCTTCGTTACATACGTTATTTTCATCATGCGCAAATAACTTAGTAGATCGTCTAATATATTTACCGTAAACAGGGTGCTTAATTAGGCGCTCCACTAGTACTGTAACTGTCTTATTCATCTTGTTACTAACTACGCGACCAGTAATGGTGCGTACTTGATCTGTATTTTCACTCATTATGCTTGTCTCGCCATTTCATTCACGACAGTTTTAACACGCGCAATATTTCTTCTAACTTTTTTTACTTGGTCAGGTTTAGATAATTGGCCTGTATTTTTTTGCATACGTAAATTGAATTGTTCACGACCTAATTCAACTAATGCTGAATTTAGTTCCGCCACACTTTTTTGACGTAATTCACTAATTTTCATTACATTACCGTCCTAACAATAAACTTAGTTTTAATAGGCAGTTTAGCCGCAGCCAATGCAAAAGCTTCTCTGGCTAGCTCTTCTGGCACACCTTGTAGCTCATATAACATTGTACCTGGTCTAATTTGTGCTACCCAATACTCCACGCCACCTTTACCTTTACCCATTCTAGTTGCTAATGGTTTATTTGTAATTGGCTTATCAGGAAATACTCTAATCCAAAGCTTACCATCACGCTTACAATGCCTTGTAATTGTTCTACGTGCGGCTTCAATTTGACGGGCAGTTAATCTACCTCTGTCCATTGACTTTAGACCAAATTCACCAAAACTTACTGATGAGCCACGAACAGCAATACCAGTATTTCTTAATTTATGTTGTTTACGAAATTTCGTTCTTTTAGGTTGAAGCATGATATTTTCCCTTCACCTATTTCTTAGATTTTGAAGTTTCAGAATTTTGCTGAGCAGGGTCTATATTAAAAACCTCACCTTTAAAAATCCAAACTTTGATACCAATGATACCGTACGTAGTATTTGCCTCAGCAACACCATAGTCAATATCAGCCCTTAAAGTATGCAGAGGAACACGTCCCTCTCTATACCATTCACTACGAGCAATTTCAGCGCCATTTAAACGACCACCAAGATTAATCTTGATACCTTCAGCGCCTAATCTCATAGAGTTGGTAACTGCACGCTTCATAGCGCGACGATACATAATTCTTTTCTCTAATTGTTGCGCTACACTTTCTGCAACTAATTGAGCATCTAACTCAGGCTTTCTAATCTCTTCAACATTGACTTGTACCGGGATACCCATCATTTTAGAGATTTCTTTACGCAACACATCAATATCTTCGCCTTTTTTACCGATTACGATACCTGGGCGTGCTGTATGAATTGTTATATGTGCATTATTTGCCGGACGGTTAATTTGAATCCGACTTACAGATGCGTGAGCTAATTTCTTTTGAATATAGCCACGAACTGTTAAATCTTGATTCAAGAAAACCGGATAATCTTTGCTATTTGCATACCATCTTGAAGTAAAGTCTTTAACTATACCTAGACGTATTCCTGTTGGATGTACCTTTTGACCCATTTTACTGCCCCTACTCGAACTCTGCGACTTTAACGGTGATATGACAAGTACGTTTAAGGATGTGATTTGCACGTCCTTTAGCTCTTGCTCTAAATCTCTTTAGAGTTGGCGCCTCATCTACAAATACAGTTGAAACCTTTAACTCATCAATATCTGCACTTTCATTATGCTCCGCATTCGCAACAGCTGACTCAAGTACTTTCTTCATAATCGCAGCAGCTTTCTTAGTACTGAATTTCAATACATTCAAAGCTTCTTCGACTTTCAAACCTCTAATCTGGTCTGCAACTAATCGTGCTTTTTGAGCAGATAAAGGTGCATTACTTAATTTAGCTAAAACTTCCATATGCCCCCCTTACCTTGATTTCTTATCAGCCAAATGGCCTCTGTATGTCCGAGTTGGTGAAAACTCACCTAACTTATGACCTACCATATTTTCCGAGACTAAAACAGGGACGTGCTGGCGACCGTTATGCACAGCTATTGTAAGGCCTAACATTTCAGGCGTTATCATTGATCGTCTAGACCAAGTCTTAATTGGTTTCCTGCTATTGCTACTTACTGCATCATCAATTTTCTTCTGCAAATGATGATCAATAAAAGGACCTTTTTTAATTGAACGTGGCAC